>JBNKHB010000049.1:0-13604 GCA_050290125.1 Robiginitalea sp. | reverse complement strand
GGTAACAAAATCGCCGGCGCTCGGGGTCATCACAATTCGGACCTCGGTGCCGGCTTTTATCAGTAAACGGGTAAGAAACGCAGTTTTATAGGCAGCAATGCCTCCGGTAATTCCCAAAAGGACACGCTTACCGGACAACATTTTATTGCGGGTCTTTCTCCGTGTTGCGGTAGTATATTTTGTCCTCCAGCCATTCCTGAATGGCCAGGGCATGCGGTTTCGGCAGCTTTTCGTAGAACTTGGACACCTCAATTTGCTCCTTGTTCTCGAATACCTCCTCCAGGCTGTCGCTGTAGGTGGCGAATTCCTCCAGCTTTTCCAGCAACTCTTTCTTGATCTCAGAATTGATCTGGGAAGCCCTTTTGGCTACGATGGAGATGGCCTCGTAGATGTTATCCGTAGGGTCATCGAATTCGTCGCGATTGATGGTTACCGTGGTTACCGGTGCCTGAGTATTCTTCAGTTCGTTCATAATCACTTGGATAATGTTTCAGTTTCTTGAAAGTCGGACATTTCTTTTTGGATATCCTCGTACAGGTCCACGGCATCCTCGCCGTATTCACTCTCGGGATAGTACCGGTTAAAGGCATTATAAGCCGCCACCGCGTTTTGAAGACGTTCCTGCTTGCGATCGAGCGTACTGTTCATGGCCAGATTGGTCGCGGCGCGCAGTTTCAGGAAATAGGCCTCTTCGCGGAACGGAGACCCCGGATGGTCCGAAATAAAGTTATCCAGGGTTGTTATGGCGGAAATATTGTAGTTGAGGGTATAGTGCTTGCCCAGTTTCACAAATTGTTTGGCGATCTCAAAGGCCTTCTTTTGCTTCTTTACCGTCAGCTCCTGAGCCATGGCATTGGCTTCGGTCAGGAATTCGGAGTCCGGATAGTTATTGATGAAGGTTTGCAATTTACTCAGCGCCTTGTCCGTATCCGTCTGGTCAAGGGAGTACTTCGGGGACAACATGTAGTAGCTCTTGGCTCCCAGGAAGCCCGCTTCAGCTGCCTTGTCGCTCCTGGGATACGACTTTAGAAAACGCTCAAACTGATAGCCTGCAAAGTTGTAATCCCCAATCTTGTAATAGCTGTCCGCCAGGAAGAACATCACCCGTTCCCCTTGCGGTTTTCCCACGTATTTTGGTGCGATCTGCTCCAGCAAGCGATTCGCCTTCCGGAACTCGCCCTCCTCATAGAGCCTTTCAGCCAATTCGTATTTCTTGGCGGTATCCGAAGAATCCTTCAATACCTTCTGGTACTCGCTGCAGGAAATCATAAGACTTCCCGCAAGCAATACCCAACCGACTCTATAGGCTTTCAAAAACATTTGGCAAAATTAAAGAATCTCCGCGAGATAGAAAACGGAAAGATAGACAGATACGTATCGTCCAGTGACGATTACAGGGAATTTAGGCAAACTTTAACGCGCCTTATACGCGCTGGCCGTCAAAACACTTGATCGAAGCCTCCAAAGACTGCATCAGCTGTTCACTGGCCGGCACCAGGGGGAGCCGCACATACGGGTCTCCGATACCCTGAAGGCTTAGCAGCGCTTTGATCCCCGCCGGATTGCCCTCGGCAAAGATCAATTCGGTAAGGGGCCGTACGGCTTCGGACAGCGCCAGAGCTTCCTGCCGGTTGCCGTCCAGCGCATGGTTGATCATGTTGCTGAAGGTGGCCGGTAAGGCCTGCCCTAACACGGAAATAACCCCTACACCCCCTTCGAGTACCGTGGGAACGGCCGTAAAATCATCCCCGGAGATCACGAGGAAGGAATCCGGCACCTCATCCAGGAGTTGCGACACCTGGCCCATATCGCCACAAGCTTCTTTTACACCGATAATCCCCTCGCAATCCCTGGCCAAACGGGCCACCGTCTCAGGCAGCATATTGCTGCCGGTCCTGGCCGGTACATTGTAGAGGATCAACGGCAGCGGCGACCGGCTCGCCAGGAACTTGAAATGCTGATAGATCCCTTCCTGAGTGGGCCGGTTATAGTACGGAGATACGGATAGGATCGCCTGGTAGGCATCCAGCGGAGCCTGTTCCATCTCCCAGGCCACCGCCAGCGTATTGTTGCCCCCGATTCCGGCGACAAGCGGCAGCCGACCGTTGTTTTCATCGGCAACGGTCTGCAGGATCAGGGCCTTTTCGGCCTGGTTCAGAGTAACGACTTCTGCCGTGGTCCCCAAAACCACCAGGTAATCCACACCACCCTCCGTTGCATAGCGGACCAATTGCCGCAACGCATCCAGATCCGGATTTAAATCCGGTCCGAAGGGGGTGGCCAGAGCCACTCCGGTACCTGTAAACGCCGTTCTCATACCAATTCGTTCAACACTACCAAATACTTCTTTAACTCTTCCTTGAACAAGCTGAAATCCGAAAGCTCACAATCAAAGATCAGGTCGTTGTAGGCAGCATCCAGTTCGGAAAACCCAACGCGCATGCGGGCCCGGGTCTTAATGCTCATCAATTCCATCAGGAGATTATCCTCCTTAAAGTAATTGATTAATATATCGTATTCGCGACTCAGAAATTCAAGCGCATAACTGTTCTCAATGTCTCCGTTCCATCCCAGATCCTTATCCGAGAAAACAGGGGTGGAATACGGAGAATTCTTGTCGTAGTACCGTTTGTAACCCATAATCTTTACAGCGTTCGGCCTTAACGAAAACGCATCGATGAGTTCGTAAAAAGCCTCCGAGCGATCAAAACGGTCCAGGTCTACGATTACCCCTACCGCGTTCAGGCCCGGTTTTCGCTCCGGCATATCACGGGACTGCTCCAGTTGCTGCCTTAAATATTTAACGCCGGATTTGTACTTAAATTTGTCTTTAAGGCCCTTAAACATGTACCTTTATCATTTTGAACAAAGGTAACGATTCTACATGCATTCGCTGCGCTAAGATACGACGCGTGAAGTTTTTAAAAATAAAACTTTTTGTTGTAATTATAACAATAGGCCTTTTGTCAGCTTGCCGGGAACACCCGGTCCGCCTGAATAAAATTGCCGCATCGCAGGTCCGGATCGACAGCACCCTCCAACCCGACGATTCCCTGGAAGCTTTTATCCAACCATACCGGGATCACGTCAATACCACCCTGGATGCTCCCCTGGCCTATGCGCCCCGTGTCCTGAGTAAGACCGACGGCAAACGATCTACCAGTATCGGCAATATGATGGCGGATATGCTGCTGGCCCGCACCGATACCCTGATGGCCCGACAGGGAAGGCCGCCCGTTGATTTTACGGTACTCAACCATGGGGGAATCCGGAGCCTGATCAGTCCGGGGCTCGTCAGCCGGCGCACGGCCTACGAGATCATGCCATTTGAAAATTCCATCCAGGTAGTTTCCATGCATGGCAAGAGCATTAGGGATTTGGTAGCGTTCCTGATCACATCGGACCGGCCCCACCCTTTTGCCGGGATGCAGATCCGATTGGATGCCGACGGGTCGCTGAGCTCGGTGAATATTGCCGGAAGTCCCTTTGACGAGAATCGCGAGTACCGGATAGCCACTTCCAGTTATCTCGTACAAGGAGGCGATGATATGGGATTTTTTGCAGCAGCAGACTCGGTTTACGAAACCGGCTATAGCATTCGCAACGCCCTTATTGATTATTTTATCCAAACCGATACGCTGGATGCGACGGTTGATGAACGATTTATTGAAGCAGGGAAATGAACCGACGCAATTTCATAAAGACCTCTTCCGCAGGCAGCGCAGCACTGGGCATGGGCGCGCTGGGACTCAGTGGCTGCGGATCGGGAGGATCCCGCCAAATTACGGTGTTGCACACCAACGATGTCCACAGCCATATCGATCCGTTCCCTTCAACGCATGCCGCCTATCCCAATCTTGGAGGGGTTGCGAGACGTGCGGGATTGATCGCTTCCATTCGGGAGTCGAACCCGAATACCTTGCTGCTGGATGCAGGCGATATTTTCCAGGGCACGCCTTACTTTAATTTTTACGGCGGGGAGCTGGAATTCAGGCTGATGAGCCGAATGGGATATCAGGCGGCAACAATCGGCAATCACGATTTTGACAATGGCCTGAACGGCCTGCTTGCGCAACTGCCGTATGCGGACTTTGCGTTCGTTTCCGCCAACTACGACTTCACCAATACGGTCCTGGACGGTTATGTGGAACCCGCTACCGTATTTGAATTGGATGGGGTCCGGATCGGCGTCTTTGGCCTGGGTATTAACCCGGAAGGCCTGATCCTACCCGATCTCTACGGCGAAACGCTCTACCTGGATCCCTACGAGCGCGCCCTGGACATCGCCCGCAACCTGAGGGAAGAAAGGGGATGCCAGCTCGTTATCTGCCTTTCGCACCTTGGCTACCGCTACGAGGATCCGCAGCGCCCCAGCGATGTAAGGCTGGCCCGTGCAACGGAAGGCATCGACCTGATCATCGGCGGACATACCCACACCTTTATGGAACAGGCCGATATTGCCATGAACCGGGCGGGAAAACAAGTTTTGATCAATCAGGTGGGTTGTTACGGGATCAACCTGGGTAGGGTGGATTTCTACCTGGGGCCGGACGGGGATATTGCTGCAGACGGAATCTCCATCTCGGTTTAGCGCCTTCTACCAGCGGATCGGGCCATTGCCCAAATACTTCTCCGCAATCGGGGCATAATAATCCCTTACCTCCTCCAGCGAATAAGTCTTGTTGCTCTTCGTGTACAGGTCGTACTGGTTAAAGTCCCGAATCCATTCCAGGTAACGGGTATCGGTGTCCGTAAGGAACTGGCCGTAACTGCCGCCGGAATGCCAGGGATAAAAACTGTGGTAGCGGATCATTACCATTCCTGCTTCCGGTATTTTGTTCTCCGGATGGTGACGGAGCACCTGATAGAGGTATTCGTCGTGTCCCCAGGCAAGATTTAGGGCGTCCAGGCCGCAGCCCGCTTCGTAGACGCCAAGGGAATCCTTATAACGCGCATCCGCCATGTCCGGGTTCAGGGCATTGAATTCGGGATACACGCAACTTTCCGGCAAGGCGCATCCGACGACGAATACGTCGCCGACCATGCCCCACTGTTCATCCTGGCTGGTCCCGTCCTCATCGGAACCCCAAAGGAACATGACCTTCCCCAGGTCGTGAATAAGCCCCACGAGCTGCATCCAGTCCGGCCGGCCATCTTCCCGGATGGCCTCGGCGCTTTGGATCAGGTGCTGCACGTTGGGCAAATCCAGGTCCGGGTCGCTGACGTCGATGAGCCGGTTGAGCGACTCCATGGCCTCCCAAAGGCCCAGCGGCTTATCGTAGGTGAGATATTTGCGGTGCATGCGTTGCACGTAATCATAGGTCTGGCGGGAGCGCATTTTGCGGTAATGCTCCTTAACAGCGGTCTTAACATCCGGTGCTTCGTAGTTTCTGAACTGCTTTTCCATCTTAGATATTTCCCAGCAAAAGATACAAAATAACTGTGATACTCACCATTACCAGACTAAAGCCCCGGGCATACTTCCAAGGGGTCAGCGGGACCTTTCCGGCGTCCCGAATGACGAATGCCGACCGCTGAGGGCGCCATATGGAAACCAGGTGCATCAACCCGATATTCAACACGAATTCAATCCCCCAGATATGGACAAAATGCAGCTCTACCTGCAGGACAAAATACATAAGGATATAGAAAAGGAGCCCGAAGAGGAGCCCGGCTTTGGCGCCTGCGGCCGACACCTTCGGAAAAAGGAACCCGGCAATGATTACGCTGGCAATGGGTATAAAGAAGATCCCGTTTAATTGCTGTAACAATTGATATAGCCCTTCCGGCGCATTCCCCACGAAGGGCGCAATGGCGATGGCGAACAGCGCCAACAAGGCGGAGGTCCATTTACCGATCCCGACCAGGCGGGTCTCGGGAGCGGTCTTATTCACATATCGCTTGTAGATCCCGAGGCTGAATACGGTAGCCGCGCTGTTCAGCGCGCTGTTAAAGGTAGTCAGCACCGCCCCTACCATCACCGCCACAAAGAACCCGGTAAGCCAGGCGGGCAGTATTCTTTTGACCAGTTCGGGATAAACGCTGTCCGGCTGATCGTAAAACAGGTCGCCGAACATGTAAAAGCCGATCAGGCCCGGCAATACCACGATCAGCGGGATCAGGATTTTCAGCAATCCCGTGAACAACAATCCTTTTTGGGCCTCTTTCAGGCTCGCTGCCCCCAGCACGCGCTGTATGATGGATTGGTGCATGGTCCAGAAATAGAGTTGATTGATAATAAGGCCGGTAAACAAGACTTCGAACGGGAGGATGGCCGATCGGGCGCCGGTCCCAACACCGGGTTCCCGGCTCACAACGTTGAACTTCTCCGGGCTGTTGCGGAAAACGCTGGCCAGTCCCTCCATCGGGTTACCATCGCCGATGGTAAAGAGGGCGATAATGGGTACTAGCAGTCCCGCGATCAGCAGGCCGAATCCGTTTATGGTATCCGTGTAAGCCACCATTTTCAGGCCGCCGAAGACGGCATAGGCCGCACCCAGCCCGCCTATCACCCAAATCGTCCAGCGGATACCTTCCCGTTGGGTAATGGCCAACCGGTCGGAAATGTCAAATATCGATTCGATGTTCAAGGCTCCTGTATACAATACGATCGGGAGCAGGGTGGCCACAAAGGAAAGAATGAGCAACAGGGCAACCAGGGTCCGGGTAAGCCCGTCGAAGCGCCGTTCCAGGAATTCGGGGATGGTGGTCAGGCCCATTTTCAGGTAGCGCGGCACAAAATACAGGGCCCCCGCAATGAGCGCCAGGGCCGAAGTTACCTCCCAGGCTATGATGATGGCCCCGTTCCGGTAGGCCGAACCGTTCATTCCAACCAGATGCTCGGTAGAAATATTGGTGAGCAACAGGGACCCGGCTATCACGACCCCGGTTAGGGAGCGCCCTCCCAAAAAATAGCCGTCACTGGTATTCAACCGGTCCTTCCGGAGCTTCCAGGTTGCGAAGCCGGCAACAAAAACGGTGAATAGCAAGAACGTGAATAACGTCATGGGTCAAAAGGTCATTATTGTACCGGTCCCCCACCGGGTATCTATACGATATTTATTCCCCGGCAAGGAAGGCGTTCACCAAATTGCGGAATTCTTCCTCCAGGCTGCATTCCGGAAAAGGCTTGCCAGCTTTGCGATACCAGTAGCCGGCATTCCAGCGATCCCCTTCCTTCCTATGCAAATACGCGTGGATCCAACTGCCTGAGGGCCCTGGAATGTCCTGGGCGATGTCGTGGGATCCTTCCCAATCGCCGCGGGCATCAAACCATAAGGACCGGAGTTCGGCAGACCAGCCCGCATGGGGCGCCGGGGCCTCCAGCGTGGCCATAAAAGCTTCGAAAGTTGCCGGTACGTCCATATGCTAATCCCCGCCGTTATCAAGCATCTGCAGGAATTCCTGCTCTGAAAGGATGGTAACCCCCAGTTTGTCGGCCTTTTCCCGCTTGCTCGGGCCCATATTCTCCCCGGCCAGCAGGTAGGTGGTTTTGGAGGAAACCGAACCGGTTACCTTGCCGCCGTTATCTTCGATCATCTTCTTGATCTCGTTGCGCTCCAGGTTTTCAAATACGCCCGATACCACAAAGGTCATCCCGGCCAGCCGGTCTGTCCGCCCCGCCAGTTCTTCCTCGCTCAGGGACATTTGCAGGCCGTACGCCCGCAAACGTTCCACCACCTCCCGGTTCAGCGGATCCCCAAAGAAGGCGACCACGCTCTGTGCGATCACCTGTCCGATCTCGTCCACCTGCATCAACTGATCCGGGTCGGATGCCATCAGGGTGTCGATATCCTTCAGGGCACGCGCCAGTTTTTTGGCAACCGTCTCGCCCACATAGCGAATCCCCAGGGCAAAGAGTACGCGTTCAAAGGGTACTTCCTTTGAGGCCTCCACCCCCTGGAGCAGGTTGTCAGCGGACTTCTCCGCCATCCGCTCCAACGGGAGTAAATCTTCTTTGGTAAGCGTATACAAATCGGCATAGTTGCGGATTAGGCCCTGTTGGAAAAGCAGCTCAACCGTCTCGCTTCCAAGGCCTTCGATATCCATGGCCTTCCGGGAAATAAAGTGCTGGATGCGCCCAGTGATCTGTGGCGGGCAGCCTGAATCGTTCGGGCAAAAGTGCTGCGCCTCCCCTTCCCGCCGGACCAGCGGGGTACCGCACTCCGGACAGGTAGTGATGTATTGCAGGGGTTCACTGTCTTTGGGTCGCTTGCTAAGCTCCACGCCCACAATTTTAGGGATGATCTCCCCTCCTTTCTCCACATAGACCATGTCCCCTTCCCGGATATCCAGTTTTGCGATCTGGTCTGCATTGTGGAGCGACGCCCGTTTTACGATCGTACCGGCCAACAAGACCGGATCCAGGTTAGCAACCGGGGTAACCGCCCCCGTCCGGCCTACCTGATAATTGATATGGTCCAGGCGGGTTAAAGCCTGTTCACTCTTAAATTTATAGGCAATGGCCCAGCGCGGCGATTTGGCCGTATACCCCAACTCTTGCTGCAGCCTGAGGTCATTTACCTTTACGACCACCCCGTCCGTCTCATAAGGCAATTCGTGCCGCCTGGCGTCCCAGTGCTCCAGGTACGCAAGCACCTCCTCCATCGTTTTGCACAAGACGGCCGTAGCCGGCACTTTAAATCCGAGCTGCCGCGCTTTCTCAAGCATCCCAAATTGCGTCTCCAATCCCAGGTTGCGGCCTTCCATACCGTAGAGCAGGCAATCCAGCGGCCGTTCGGCAACCAGGCTGCTATCCTGTAATTTAAGGCTGCCCGAAGCTGTATTTCTCGGATTCATATAGGGGTCTTCCCCGCTCTCCACACGTTCCCGGTTCATGCGCTTGAAGCCTTCGAGCGGCAGGATAATTTCCCCGCGGATATCAAAGCGCTTCGGAAAATCTCCCTTCAGTTGCAGCGGGATGGAACGGATGGTACGGACATTCGCTGTTACGTCATCCCCCTGGATCCCGTCACCGCGGGTAACGGCCCGCAACAACCGCCCGTTCTCATAGGTGAGGTTTATGGAGGCGCCGTCGTATTTCAGTTCGCAGGTAAATTCCACGGGGACCCCGCCCAACAAGCGATCCAGTCGCTTTTGCCATTCCAGCAATTCCTCCCTGGAATACGAATTATCCAGGGAATACATCGGGTAGTCGTGGACCACGGTGGCGAACTCTTTGGTCACCTGCCCTCCCACTCGTTGGGTAGGCGATGCGGCATCGAAGAATTCGGGATGCGCCTGTTCCAACCGCTGCAATTCCTTGAGTTTCATATCAAACTCGTAGTCGCTGATGACCGGCTGGTCCAGTACGTAGTACCGGTAATTGTGTTCCTGTAATTCGGCCCTTAAGGCGCGGATTTTTTCCTCCGCCTGATTCATAGAGGCAATGGCTTATGGGGATGGATATTCCGGCCCTTTCGGGCCCTGATAAAACGGTCTTTGCCAAAAATATCCTTTTTCAGCAATACTTCCTCAAAACCGGCATCCTTTAGGAGGGATGCAGTGTCCGCTCCCAGGGTATGGTGGATTTCAAGGTATAGCCACCCCTCCGGTCGCAATTGCATGTTTGCAAAAGCAACGATATGCCGGTAGTAGTACAACGGATCTCCCGACGGGGCAAAAAGGGCCAGGGAGGGTTCCGATTCCCGAACATGAGGCGATAGTGAAACTGCCTCCTCCGCCGGAACATAGGGCGGGTTGGATGCGATCAGGTCAAATTGCGGCCAGTCCGTACCGGGATCTGTAATATCGGCAGTGCGCAGGGTGATCTTGAGGTCGGCGTCATGTGCATTCCCACTTGCCAACTCCACGGCCTTTTCCGAAACATCCACGGCCCAAACTTCAGCGCTTTGCATGGCATCCGCCAGCCCCAGGGCGATACATCCGCTGCCGGTGCCAATATCCAGGATACGGCCGCGGGCCAGGTCCTCCCCATGCGACTCCAGGATCCATCGTACCAATTCCTCGGTCTCCGGCCTGGGGATAAGCACTTCCGGGCCTACCCGTAATTCCAGGTCCATAAAATGGGCCTTGCCGGTAATATATTGAACGGGCTCGTGCTGCCGGAGCCGATGCAGCGCCAGAAAAAGCGGCTCCTCCTCCTGATGATCCAAACTCCTGCCAGGTTCCAACCCCGTTATAAAGCGCGGCAAGCCGGTATAATGCTCCAAAAGGATGTAGAAGATCTGGTCGGTTTCTTCCGGAGGATACAATCCTTTCAGTTCTTTCCTGTAAACGTCCCGAAGGTCCCGGATCAGCATGCGTAAAAATGCTACTTTTGCCAGGTGAAGATACAGGAAAAATATATTTCCAGATGCCTGCAGATTGCCCGGAATGCAAGGGGCAGCGCTGCCCCCAATCCCAGTGTGGGCGCCTTGGTAACCCATAAGGATCGCATTATCGGAGAAGGGTACACAGCGGCCTACGGCGGACCCCATGCTGAGGTGCGGGCCATCGGTTCGGTGGCGGACCCGGAGCTGCTCCGGGAGGCGACACTGTATGTTACCCTTGAACCCTGTAATCACCACGGAAAGACCCCACCGTGTACCGATCTGATCATCCGTTCCGGCATTCCGGAAGTGGTTATAGGGATGAAGGATCCGCACGACAGGGTGGCGGGTAGCGGGATTGCGCGTCTTCGCGACGCAGGCTGCAAGGTAACGACCGGCGTTCTGGAGGCCGAGTGCCGGGAACACCACCGCCGGTTCCTGACCTTCCACGAAAAAAAACGGCCGTATATCCTCTTGAAATGGGCCCAAAGCCCGGACGGTTATATCGCCCCGGACCCAGAACGGAGAAAAGCCGCCCGGCAACCTCACTGGATAACAACGGCAACGAGCCGTCAATTGGTGCACAAGTGGCGGGCGGAAGAACAGGCCATCCTGGTGGGCCGTATCACGGCCCAGGCGGACGATCCGGGACTCACCTGCAGGGACTGGAGCGGCGAAAACCCGCTGCGCATCCTGTTGGACCCCGGGTTGAATGTTTCTCCCGGTTCCAAATTGCTGGACGGCAGTACCCCAACCCTGGTGGTATGCCGCCCGGATACTAAAGGAAACCGTATCAGCGGAATCGACTACCTGGAAATGGAAATGGGCCGGGACTTCCCGGGCCGGCTTGCAGGCGAGCTCCACCAAAGGAACATCCTCAGCCTCCTGGTGGAAGGCGGGGCGCTGACCCTGAACACGTTCCTGGAGGCAGATCTCTGGGATGAAGCGCGGGTATTTGAAGGCGCCGAACCCTTAGGCCGGGGTATCCCGGCCCCCGACATCACCGGACGGCTTACCGGTCGTTTTTCACTGGGGCAGGACCGCTTAAGCATCTGGAGAAATGATTAAGAATATCATCTTTGATTTCGGGGATGTCCTGATCAATCTTGATAAGGATGCCCTGCCAAAAGCGCTGACTGCTTACGGCTCCAACGCGGCCGATCCGGAATTGCTGGCCCTGAGCCAGGCGTACGAAAAAGGAGCCATTAGCAGCGACCTTTTTCTCGATGAAGCCGCCGCCCGCCTGGGTGAACAGCAGAAAGAACGCCTGGTAGGCTATTGGAACCGGACCATCCTGGACTTCCCTGATGCCCGGCTGAAATTTTTGGAGGCGCTAAGCGCCGGCGGGGCTTACCGAATGTTCCTGCTGAGCAACACCAACGATCTGCATATGGAATATGTGCGGAAGACCATGGGGCCTCAGCGGTATCGCAGGTTCCAAAACTGTTTTGAAGGGTTTTATCTTTCTTACGAAATGGGCCTGAGGAAACCGGAACCCGGGATTTTCCGCCAGCTGCTCGACTCCCATGGCCTGCTCCCTGCGGAAACCTTGTTTATTGACGATACCCTGGAACATATCCTTAGCGCCACCGGTCTGGGATTGCAGACCTGGCACCTGCAGGTGGGCCGCGAAGATGTCAGGGAATTGCTTAACCGGATCTGACATGTGGGAACTCCTTTGGAGCATCGCTTCGTCCAGCCTGATCTTTGTGGTCTTTAAGCTATTCTCCACGTATAAGGTTGAGACCTTTTACGCCATCGTGGTAAATTACCTGACCGCTTTTTGCGTTGGATTCCTATTTTTTCCAAGGCCATTTGCACTAGCGGATTTGCCCTATCGTCCCTGGTTCTGGCCAGCCGTGGCCATGGGATGCCTTTTTATCGCGGTTTTCAACTTAATGGCCAGGACTTCACAGACCATGGGGGTATCCGTTGCCTCCGTGGCAACAAAGATGTCCCTTGTTTTACCCGTGATCGCCGGCGTACTGCTCTACGGCGAACTGCTCAGCCCTTTTAAGCTGCTGGGGATCTGCATAGCCCTTGCCGCGGTCTACTTTGCCTCGGTCAAGGGAGACGGCAGGCGTTTGGGAATCCGCACCCTATATTTGCCCGGATTGGTTTTCCTCGGTTCCGGGATCATCGATACCAGTATCAAATACCTGCAGGAAACCCGTATCCCCGATGCCGAATTCCCCATATTCTCGTCATTTATCTTCGGATCCGCCGCGCTTACCGGCGCGCTGCTCATGTTGGTAAGGGAACCGCTATCCCATTTCCGCCCGAATGGAAGGAACATACTGGGTGGAATTGCCCTCGGCATTCCGAATTTCTTTTCCATTTACTTCCTGCTGGGGGCGCTGCAGTGGGAAGGGATGCCCAGCGCCTATCTGTTTACCCTTAATAACGTGTCCATTGTGGTTCTGACAACCCTGCTGGGGATCGCCCTGTTCCGGGAAAGGCTCAGCCGGACCAACTGGTTGGGCATTGGCCTGGGGGTGGCCAGCATCCTGATCATAAGCCTGCTTTGATGGCTGCCTACCGGACCCTTGCCATACCCAGCGCTGCCGCCGAGCTAACGGAGCGGAAAAGCAAATTCATAGCCTATGCCTATCCTGTGACCAATGCGGAACAGGTTGCGAAGCGGCTCGCGGAACTGGCTGCTGCCTATCCGGATGCCACACATATATGTTATGCCTATCGCCTGGGGCATAAACGCCCTGAAATCCGGATGAACGATGACGGGGAACCATCCTATTCTGCCGGCGCGCCCATTTTTGGGCAACTGGAAGCATTCGGACTCTATGATGTGCTGGTATGCGTGGTGCGGTATTACGGCGGCACCAAATTGGGTGTGGGAGGCCTCATTCAAGCATACCGGGAGGCCGCGCATGCCTGCCTGGAAGCAGCGGATATTGTTAGGAAGGTGCCCTCGCTCCTGCTGGACCTGCATTTTGAATACCCGGCCATGGATGCAGTAATGCGGTTCATTTCGCAAAGGCGGCTTAAGATGCTGGAACAGGATATGGGTCTGAAAGGTCGCATCCGCATCCGTATTCCCGTAGAGGAGGCTCCCCAAATAATGGAGGCGATCCAGGCAGTTCCCGGGCTGAAGGTAGTGGAGGTACCCGAATCCGGCTCCGTTAAGTGAGTTTTTCCATGATGGATTCGGGGCAACGCACCGGTCTTCTGTCCTGCGTTCTTAAAAAGGCGAGTTCGGTCTCCGCGGTAGCCAAAATTTCTCCCGTTTCGGATCTGATTTCATACTCAAAAGTAATACGAACGGTAGGTATTTTTTTTAGCCTGGTAACCACGGTGATCAGCTGGTCATAAACG
>JBNKHB010000048.1:0-13713 GCA_050290125.1 Robiginitalea sp. | reverse complement strand
GGATCAACCGCGCGATCCTCCGAAAGGCCGGCGTATAGCACTCACTTACTGCCTGGCACTCAAGGGGCGTCCGCCCAATAATCCATGACCAAAACGTCCGCGATATGCGGTCCTGCGATATCCCCGAAGGCTTTGTGGTCGGGATGGGGCAAGTAAACGGCCCGCCCTTCTTCCGAGGAGAAGGTGAGGGTGAAACAATGTGTAAAACCCTTGTCAAGCCCCTCCGGGCTGTTATTGGTGCCCCATTCAAACCCTTTGATCTCGGGGATTTTGGCAGGTAATGCGGCAAAGGCTTCAACAATTTCCCGGACTTTGGCATCCGGGGTGCCCTCCTTGAATTTGAAAAGGACTACATGGCGCAACATGCCGGAATCGCTTTCCGAGGCAGACTGGGCGCCCGCGTTTTGCATTCCTGTCGCCAGTACCATGCAGACAAGGACCGTTCTAACCAGGGGTTTCATACCTTTCGTGTTTTGGGAAAGATACGAAAAGTGATTTGTACCTGCTATTCGGGTCTAGGCGCGATAGCGCTTGAGCAGATAGGTGCGTTTGTACTTCTTAAAGAGGCCCAGGCTGAGGTAGAGGGCGGCGTGTTGGGTATTCAGTTTAGCCTTGAACCTTCGGGAAGCACGGTTCAGGCATTCCGTAACGCTGAAGCAGTTTCGAATGCCCTCGGCAGCCAGGTATTCATAACATTTAAAGCGCAGATAGGGCGCCAGTTTGCGACCCCTGTATTTTTCATAGGTATACATGTTTTCCAGGTATGCCTCATCATCTTTGAGATGGACCTGTTTTGAGCCTAACTCGAATTGCTTAAAGCGCACCATGGTGAGGGCGGCCAGATCCTCGTTGCGAAACAGGCCTAGCGCTATGAAGTCCAGGTCGTTATAGCGCTCGATGGATTGCGGGTTCCATCCGGTATGATCAAACAATTCGTATAAGCGATCCAGACCGATCGGAGTCAATGAGTAGTCAGAGGAATCGTCCCTGATTTGGGGCTCCGTTTTACACAGGTCCAGACCTTCCCGCTCTATCCAAAAAGGATTGATATCCACGCCGAAACGACGCATCAGATTCCGGAGCGTCATTAAGACCATCCCGTGACGAATCCGGTTTTGAAGGAGTCTTAATTTATAGAATTTCCCTGTTTCCGTATGAGCCATGACATGCTGGATTAACGACCATAGCGGCCATTTCCGGGTTGTAATCCCAGACATTTCCGGAGCCGGGCCGGAGCCATCACAGGCCGTTCATTGGCCTCTGCCAGTGTGTGGATGCGTTTCAGCAATTCGGAATTCGTGGCCAAACGGCTGCGATCCCGGTCAAACCAAATATTATCTTCCAGGCCCACCCGAACTCCGCCTCCCACGGCAATGCCTACCGAGTTCATTTTCAGTTGTGCGTTGCCAATTCCCGCCAGACTCCAGTATGAGTTTTCGGGTAATTCGCTGATCATGATCCCGGCCTGCATAAGATTGGCCTGTGCGCAGGCAATGTTGCCTAACAGGAGGTTGAAATAATAAGGCGGGGCTAACAGTTCCTTCCGGATCAGGTACCTGGCATAGTTGATCATTCCAATGTCAAACGCCTCCAACTCCGGTACAATACCGCGCTCTTTCATGATCCGGGCAAGGTCCTGGATCATTTGAGGGGCATTCATACTCGCCGTCTGGTTAAAATTCAGGGAGCTCAGGGTGAGGCTGCCCATATCGGGTTTCAGATCGCCTTCCAGGAAAAGCGGATCGGCCCGTTTTTCCAATTCCTTGAAATTCCTGCCGCTCAAACTTACGCAGATGACCAAATCGGGAGCGAAGGACCGGATTCCGGCAATGATCTCGCCGTAGAGTTCCTTCAGATAGGTGGGCTCTCCCGATTCGGGATCCCTGGCATGCAGGTGCACCATGGAGATACCGATATCGCATGCCCGCCGTACGTCTTCAACGATCTCCGTTACATGGACAGGGACGTGCGGGGTCATTTCCTTGGTAGGAATCATTCCCGTAGGAGTGAAATTGACGATCAATTCGCGGCACATGGCGTATTGTTGATTTTTGGGAAGCCCCGGGAACGGAACCCGAGACACGGAACCCATGAACCGCGGAAGTTATTTTAATTACGGGCGATGCCGCAAGTTTTTGGGTGAATTCCTGAAATATTGGGATGAGCCGCCGATTGCGGCAACCGTTTCCTGTCGGACCGAGCGCCGCGGCAGGTTCGGTTTAGGGGAATAAGTACTACTTTTAATCCGCCAGATCCCAGTTAGATGTCCGCAAGGGTAAAAATCATCGAATGTCCGCGAGATGCCATGCAAGGCATCAAGACTTTTATTCCCACGGAGGCAAAGATCAGATATCTCCAGGCCCTGTTGGCCTGTGGTTTCGACACCCTGGACTTCGGGAGTTTTGTTTCTCCCAAGGCGATCCCTCAAATGGCGGATACGGCGGAGGTACTCGGGGGCCTTGACCTAAGCCGTACACAGAGCAAATTGTTGGCCATCGTTGCCAATCTCCGCGGGGCCGAGTCCGCTCTTACCCATCCTGAAATTGCCTATCTCGGCTATCCCTTCTCCATTTCGGAGAATTTTCAGATGCGTAATACCCATAAGACCATCTCAGAGTCGCTGGAGGTGTTGCAAGCCATCCTGGATGCCGCGGTGCAAAGGGACCGTGAGGTGGTGGTGTATATATCGATGGGCTTTGGGAACCCTTACGGCGATCCCTGGAGTGCCGATATTGTCTCGGAATGGACCGAGCGGCTGGTAAAAATGGGGGTATCCATCCTTTCGCTTTCGGATACGATCGGCAGCTCCACCCCGGACGTCATAGAAGCCCTGTTTCGTGAATTGATCCCACGACATCCGGAGGTTGAATTCGGGGCGCATTTGCACACGCATCCGCGCACCTGGTTTGAAAAGGTAGACGCGGCCTTCACTGCAGGATGCCGGAGATTTGACGGCGCGGTGCAGGGTTTTGGAGGGTGCCCGATGGCAAAGGACGAGCTGACCGGCAACATGCCCACAGAGCGGCTGCTGTCTTATTTTACTTCCCGCCAGGTAGATTCCGGAGTAAAGTGGTTGCCCTTTGAATCGGCCTATAACAAGGCTTCAGAGTTGTTTACGGCCTACTTCTGATCGGGGGTTCTCCCCGGGTGAATGTTAAAATCTCATCTTTATTTAGAATTAGTATAATTAAACTTTGCAAGAAAGCAAGGCTTGCATACATTTGCATTGCATTTATTTAAACTAAATATAAATAATATCAACCTAAACCATAATGAAGCGTCAACTTCTGATCCCGGCCCTATTTGCGGCCGTCTTTTCTTTCGGACAAACCCGGACTGATTCCATTACCCTGGATCCCCAGAAACAGCTAAACGCGGCTCAGCGGCTGCTCTCCGGTAACTATGCTTCGGCCGTAACCGTTAGTGCCTACGCAGAAATGTTGTATAACCAGCCCGAAGGGGATAACGGGGAAATCGACGTACAGCGGCTGGTGCTCTTGTTCGGCTACAGGTTCAATGACCGGGCGCAATTTGTGACCGAGGTGGAACTGGAGCACGTGAATGAGGTCTTTGTAGAACAAGCCTTCGTCAACTATGTCGTCGGGAATAACGTAAGCCTCCGGGGAGGCCTGATGCTGGTACCCATGGGCATTATCAATGAATACCATGAACCCACTACCTTTAACGGGACGGAACGGCCCATGGTGGACAACTCCATTGTGCCCAGCACCTGGCGGGAATTGGGGATCGGGGTCAACGGGCGTTTTAACAGCCTTTCCCTCGCGTATCAAGCCTACATCTTCAACGGATTCAAGTCGTCCGAACCAGACGGCGAAGGAGGTGTCAGCGGCTTACTATCAGGCTCCAGCGGTTTACGTGGCGGCCGGCAGAAAGGGGTGCAGTCCACCATCAACAGCCCTACGTTTTCAACAAAATTCGATTATTACGGCTTACCCGGCCTCCGCCTCGGGTTGGCCGGATATTTTGGACGGACCCAACCGGAAGATGAGGTGGACGCCCTGGACGGGGCGGACATCGGGATTACCATGATCGGGCTGGATGCGCGCTATGCCTACCGCCGGTTTACGGCCAGAGGCCAGTTCATTTACGCCTCCCTCTCCGATACGGATGCGTACAACGCCCTTACGGGTCGCGACCTCGGCAGTGCCCTGAATGGCTGGTATCTGGAAGGTGCTTTTAACCTGTTGCCTGCGGAAAACAACCAAAAGCTGTTTGCCTTTGCGCGTTATGAGCAGTACGATACCCATGCGGATACCGAAGGAAGTCTGGTAGCGAACGATGCCTATAACCGCCAGGACATCACTCTTGGGCTAACCTACCACATTGCTCCTGGGGTGGTCGTAAAAGGGGACTACCAGCTCCGGGACAACCAGCAGGACGGGGCAGAAGTAGCCAACCGACTGAATTTCGGAATCGGGGTTTGGTTCTGAGGCTTTAATTCGCCTTATTCCCACAGGATTGGCCGGGTTGTTCCGGCCGTATGCCGGGAGTCTGTAAGATTTTCGGCTTATCTTATTAAGATTAAATCTAAATTAATACATTTGCGCTATGAGCGGGCGTATTCGCATCTTGGGGATTGCATTGTTGCTGAGCTGGGGCTTTTGTGCCTTCGGCCTGCCCAAAAATATCCGCAAGAAGGTGGACAAGGAGATATCCCGAACCTTTGAAGTCACGGAGTTCAGCCTAGAACCGGTCGCGGTACCTGCCTCCCTTTCGAGCGGATTACCCGCGGAAGTTGATGCGGATCACTTATTCCGGATCCAGCGGAACGATGAGTTGATCGGGTATGCCTATACGTCCAAGGCGCCCAGTAAAACGGCTGATTTTGACTACCTGGTGCTGTTTGGCCCGGACCTGAAGATCGTTCAGGCGCGGGTACTCGTTTACCGGGAAGAATACGGTGGGGAGATCGGCAGCAACCGCTGGCTTCGGCAGTTTGAGGGTAAAAGCACTGCGGATCGCGTGAGCCCTGAAACCAATATCGATGCCATCTCCGGAGCGACCATCTCCGTGCGTTCCATGACTCGGGCCATAGACGAATTGCTGCAATCCCTGCAGGTGCTGCAACAAAACAGCCTCCTGTGATGGATCCGTCCGGGATGCTTTCACGTCTGGGACCCGGAATCCGTTTTTTCCTGGCTTCTTTCGTACTGGTCCTGTCGGTAGGTTTCTTTACCGGCCTTCGATTCGTAGGACAGACCGGCGGTACCCAGCCCAACGGCATCGAGACCAATTATCTGGGGAACGAGGAGGATGAGGAAGCTGAGGTAATGATCTTCAAAAAAAGTCCCCGGGAAATGCTCACCATCATCCATTCTCATATACTTTCCATGAGTACGGTTTTTCTGCTCCTTGGCATTCTGGTATGGATGACCCGGCTCCCGAACAAGCTCAAAATGCTGCTCACCATTGAGCCCTTCTTTTCGGTGGTCTTCACATTCGGCGGCATTTATTTTCTGTGGCAGGGCGCGCTTTGGTGGAAGTACGTGGTATTTTGTTCGGGCATCCTGATGACCCTTACTTTCCTGGTGGCCGCCGCGTTGGTCTTTGTGGAGTTGCTGCGTCCCCAGAGGGGCTGATCCCCGCTACCGGCAAATTGAATTTTCAGGTTCCATCCGGCGGGCACTTTTAGGATACCGGGACGGCCGCCAATTTTAGCTTATAGGGTCGGCTGCCTTTGGCATTTAATCAGTATATTTGCACGCAATTAATCCTTAATTGCCATGGAAGCCCACCAATCAAAGATCCTGGGAGAAGGCCTCACCTACGACGACGTTCTCCTGGTCCCGGCTTATTCCGAAGTCCTCCCCCGCGAAGTCGATATCAGCACGCAGTTTACCCGCAACATCCGCATCAACGTACCTATCGTTTCCGCGGCTATGGATACGGTAACCGAGTCCAGAATGGCCATTGCCATGGCGCAGGAGGGCGGTATCGGGGTTCTTCACAAGAATATGAGCATTGAAGGGCAGGCCACCAAGGTTCGCCGCGTAAAGCGGGCGGAAAGCGGGATGATCCTGGACCCGGTAACACTTACTTCGGATGCGCTCGTGCGGGATGCGAAGGCAAGTATGGCCGAACACAGCATCGGTGGTATCCCCATCGTGAACGGAGGGGGTAAACTCCTCGGGATCGTAACGAACCGCGACCTTCGATTTGAAAAGAACAATGAGCGACCCATCTCCGAGGTCATGACCTCCAGCAACCTGGTCACGGTAGGAGAGGGCACCTCCCTGGCCGAGGCCGAGGATATCCTGCAGGAGAACAAGATCGAAAAACTGCCGGTAGTAGATGAAAATTATAAACTGATCGGGCTCATCACCTTCCGGGACATTACCAAGCTTACCCAGAAGCCCATCGCTAACAAGGATACATACGGACGGCTGCGCGTAGCCGCCGCCATCGGGGTAACCCCTGATGCCCTGGAACGCGCCGAAGCCCTGGTGAACTCCGGGGTGGACGCGGTGGTGATCGATACCGCACACGGTCACACCAAAGGCGTTGTGGGCGTTTTGAAGGATGTTAAAAAGGCCTTCCCGAACCTGGAAGTGATCGTTGGGAATATTGCCACGGCCGATGCCGCTAAATATCTGGTAAAAGCAGGTGCGGATGCGGTAAAAGTGGGTATTGGCCCGGGTTCCATTTGTACAACGCGCGTGGTGGCCGGTGTAGGCTTTCCGCAATTTTCCGCAGTCCTGGAGGTATCCGCAGGGATCCGGGGCAGCGGGGTTCCTGTGATCGCCGACGGCGGGATCCGGTATACCGGGGATATTCCCAAAGCCCTGGCGGCGGGCGCCGATTCGGTGATGTTGGGCTCGCTGCTGGCGGGGACCAAGGAATCCCCCGGTGAGACCATCATCTACGAGGGCCGGAAATTTAAGTCCTACCGCGGCATGGGTTCGGTTGAAGCCATGAAGGAAGGCAGCAAGGACCGGTACTTCCAGGATGTGGAGGACGACATCAAGAAACTGGTCCCGGAAGGCATCGTAGGGCGGGTTCCCTATAAAGGAGAACTGTATGAGAGCATCCACCAGTTTGTCGGCGGCCTCAGGGCCGGGATGGGGTACTGCGGAGCTCGCAACATCGCTACCCTGCAGGAAAGCGGCCGCTTTGTGAAGATAACGGCCAGCGGCATCCACGAAAGCCACCCCCACAACGTTACCATTACCAAGGAATCCCCGAATTACAGCCGCTAAGGCCGGGTACAAAAAAACCGGCGCTGTGGCCGGTTCCCTTTATTTGCTCTGGCTGTAGGTCTGCCAGTCTTTCTCTTTGTAGATATCGTCCCCGAAATATCGGGCGATCTTCAGGAACGGTTGCGGTTTCTGGTATCCCGGAACCGGTGACAGCATCTGGAAATCCTGGTCCAGGAATACCACGGTCGGATAACTCATCCGGCCCTGCAAGAGGGCAGCGGCCAGTTCGTGATAACCCCGTCTACCCTGGGCGACGAAATTGTAGGTGGTCCCTTTGTACTGAATGGCCTCTTTCTGCTCCCCGTCCAGTTTTACCATAAGGAAGTTTTCGCTCATGTAGGCGGCAACTTCCGCATTTTGAAAGGTATCCTTGTCCATCCGCTTGCACCATCCGCACCAGTCGGTGTATACGTCCACGAATATTTTCTTGGTATTGCCTTCCTGCGCCGCAAGGGTCACGGCATCCTCCCAGCTCATCCAGCTAACCTGCTGTGCAAAACCGCCGGCAGGGGCCATAAACAGGAGTAAGGCAACAATTAAGATCAAACGTTTCATAGCAGTTGTGGCTTTCGGGTCGTTTCGTCCAAATCCCGTACCAAACCTAACGCGGCGCAGGGCGTTTTATTTCACCTGGCTTGCCTTTTTAGGGGCATCCGCCAGGGCGGGGACATCTACCTGGTTTCGGATGAGGTCCTCGAATTGCTCGCGCTTGCGGATAAGGTGTGCCTCCCCGTCCAGCCAAAGTACTTCGGCAGGGCGGTAGCGGGAATTGTAATTGCTGGACATGGTATAACAGTAGGCTCCGGCATTCCGGAAACAGAGGATATCGCCTTCCGATATTTCGCTGATCCGCCGGTTACTGCCAAAGGTGTCCGTTTCACAAATATAGCCAACAACGGAATAATACCGCTCTTTCCCTTCCGGATTGGTCAGGTTTACAATCTGGTGGTTTGCACCGTATAACATGGGGCGGATCAGGTGGTTGAATCCGGAATCCACCCCGGCAAAGACGGTAGAGGTGGTCTGCTTTACCACATTGACCCGGGTGAGGAAGAACCCGGCTTCGCTAACCAGGAATTTACCGGGTTCGAAGCTCAGGGTCAGCTCCCGGCCGTATTCCCGGCAGAAATCGTTAAAACGCCCGCCGAGCTTGGTTCCCAATTCCTCCACATTGGTCTCCACGTCATTCGCCTTATAGGGGACCTTGAATCCGCTGCCAAAGTCAATGAATTGCAGGTCCTTGAAGTTTTTCGCCGTATCGAACAGGATTTCGGAGGCATACAGGAAAACGTCGATGTCCAGGATGTCGCTGCCCGTATGCATGTGGATGCCGTTCACCTGCATACCGGTCAGGTCGACGATGCGGAGCAAATGTGGGATCTGGTGGATACTGATCCCGAACTTTGAATCGATATGGCCGACTGAGATCTTACTGTTGCCTCCGGCCATCACATGCGGGTTGATCCGGATGCAAACGGGTATGTCCGGGTGCTTGCTGCCGAATTGCTCCAGAATGGACAGATTATCGATGTTGATCTGTACGCCCAGGCCGGCAGCTTCCTCGATTTCCTCTAGCGATACCCCGTTAGGTGTATAAATGATGTCCTCGGGCTTAAAACCGGCCAACAGGCCGAGCTGCACCTCCTGGATGGAAACAGTATCCAACCCGCTGCCCAGGCGGTTCATCAACCGCAAAATGGACAGGTTGGAGAGCGCCTTGGCTGCGTAATTCAGTTTTAAGCGGGGTACCCCGTCAAAGGCCCCGGTAAGCCGTTCGAACTGAGAGCGGATCTTTCCGGCGTCATACACATAAACAGGAGCGCCGAACTGGTCAGCAATGCGAAGCAAATCCTTAGTCTGCATGGATCGTGAATTTCAACAAAACTAGCGCACTTCCCACGTCTGAGCAAGAAATAAAACACATGCTTCGAATTCAAACAAATTGTTATAAATATAACTATCCCATGATCCAGGTGTGCTTGACGGTCTGGTGGCGGCTTCGTAGATTTGATAAAAATTGTACATGAACCTTCCACTCTTTCCGCTTCAGTCGGTCTTCTTCCCCGGAGAAACGGTGCCCCTTCACATTTTCGAGGAGCGCTATAAGCAGCTGATCGCGGATTGCCAGGCCGAACCGCGCACCTTTGGCATTCCCGTCTACATCAATAATACGATTGCCTACGGGACCGAAGTTCAGTTGAAGGATGTGGTAACTACCTACGCCGACGGATCGATGGACGTTGTCTGCGTGGCACGCCAGGTATTCCGGGTGCGGAGTTTTGAGCCGGTTTGGGAAGGTAGGCTTTATCCGGGCGGTGAAGTAACATTTTTGGAGCAGATCAAGGACGGCTCGGAAGAAGCTACCCAGGCCGTGCTGGATGCCTGCAGGCTGTTGTATGAACTGATGGAGTTGCCGTTTGGCCCCATCAAGCGCGAAGTATTCAACAGCTTCACCCTGGCCCACAAGATGGGTTTGTCCTTTCAGCAGGAATACACCCTTTTGAAAATGCCAAACGAGTCCTCCCGGTTGGAATTCATCCTGGAACACCTGGTGGAAACCGCCAAGGTGGTGGATCAATTGAACAAAACCAGGGAACGCATTGAGATGAATGGACATTTCAGGAATTTCGACCCCCTGGATTTTAAGGACTACAAGATCGAATAGATCCGGCCCTTGTATTAGGGGAAGTCGGGCTTGTTTCCTATTTTTGCTTCCAATTACTTCAACAGACCAACATGAATCTACACGAATACCAAGGGAAGGAAATTCTGGCGAGTTTCGGAGTCCGCGTACAACGCGGTGTTGTGGCTCATAATGCCAAGGAGGCAGTGGATGCCGCCAAACAACTCACACAGGAAACCGGCACCAGCTGGCATGTGATCAAAGCGCAGGTGCACGCCGGAGGCCGCGGGAAAGGCGGCGGGGTAAAACTTGCCAAGAACCTGAAGGAGGTGGAGGAGATTGCCGGCCAGATCATCGGCATGAACCTGGTTACCCCCCAGACACCGCCCGAAGGTAAGAAGGTCCACCAGGTGCTGGTGGCCGAGGACGTGTATTATCCCGGGCCTTCAGAAACCAGCGAATTCTATATGTCGGTGCTGCTCAACAGGGCTTCCGGCCGCGTGATGATCATGTATTCCCCGGAAGGCGGAATGGACATCGAGGAAGTGGCTGAAAAAACGCCGCACCTGATCTTTACCGAAGAGATTGACCCGGCTACCGGCCTACTGCCCTTCCAGGCGCGCAAGGTGGCATTTAACCTGGGCCTTTCGGGTACGGCCTTCAAGGAGATGACCAAATTTGTAAGCTCGCTTTATAAGGCTTATGACCAGAGCGACGCAAGCCTCTTTGAGATCAACCCGGTACTCAAGACCTCGGACGACAAAATTATGGCGGTGGACGCCAAGGTAACCCTGGACGACAACGCCCTTTACCGAAGAAAGACATACGCCGAGATGCGCGACCTGCGGGAGGAAAATCCGATTGAGGTGGAAGCCCGCGCCGTAGGCCTCAATTACGTGGACCTGGACGGGAACGTGGGTTGCATGGTGAACGGCGCAGGCCTGGCCATGGCGACCATGGATCTGATCAAGATGGCCGGCGGGGAACCTGCAAACTTTTTGGATGTAGGAGGGACGGCGGACGCCAAGCGCGTTGAGGAAGCCTTCCGGATCATCTTAAAGGATCCCAACGTCAAAGCTATTCTCATCAATATCTTCGGCGGGATCGTGCGCTGCGACCGGGTAGCCCAGGGCGTGGTGGATGCCTATAAGAATATGGGGGATGCCATTAAGGTGCCGATCATCGTGCGGCTGCAGGGAACCAATGCAGAATTGGCCAAGGAGATCCTTGATAACTCCGGGCTGGCCGTACATTCGGCCGTCCAGTTCCAGGAGGCTGCTGACAAGGTGAAGGCCGTATTGGCTTAGACCCCGCTCGGTTCCACAAAGAATAAAGCCATGCCTCAGGGCATGGCTTTTTAAGTTTACTATCCTCATCTTTGGTTTTCTACATTCATCCTTCACCGGGCAGGCCCTAATCTGCGGAATATTCCGAAATAAGATTAAAAATACGTTAAATCCGCAAGTCAATTCGTCTTTTATTGATGGATTCGCATTAAATTAGTCCCCTGTTCATCAATCATCAAAAAAACGGAAGGTTTCATGAGTTCCCGCCTTTTGCGCAGACTCCCTTCAATTCATAAAAACCAACAGCCCGGATCCGACAGGCGGATTCGGAGCACAAGACTATAACCTGAATTAGCGCATTTAACCAGGTTGCCCCGGATGGCCGAAAGGCTGTTCCGGGGCTTTTTATGTGTGGAGCAGATTATAGGTGCCCTTAAAAATTAGCCTTACCTTAGGGGGAAACCGGACCCAATGAGTTCCTACGAAGAAAAACTCAGCATCCTGTCAGAAATGATCGCCTTTGCACGGGCGGATCAGGAAGTCAAGGATTCGGAATATTCGTTCCTGCTGGGGGTTTCGGAACAACTGGGTGTAAACAGGGAGGACTTTGATTCCCTGTTTGAACGGGAGGTCGAAAAGATCATCCCCAAATCCCCGGGGGAGCGCATCCTGCAGTTTCACCGTTTGGTACTTCTGATGAACGTGGATAAGGAGCGGCACCCGGAAGAGATCCGGAAACTCCACGATCTGGGCCTGGGAATGGGCCTCCGGCCTTCGGCTATCGACCAGGTGCTGGCCATCATGCACCAGTACCCGGATAAGATCGTCCCGCCGGACGTGCTTATCGGCATTTTTAGGGCCCATTACAATTAGGCCCCGTCAACTTCACAGTGCTTTACTGTCATCCTGACAGTGTTTTAACGATTTATTAAGACAAAACGACAGGCTTTTTGCAACGGTACGTACTTTGCTTATATAGACCTGCTTGAACAGCACAAACGAATTGTCAATTAAAAAATAGTTATACCATGAGTTTAGTTCGCAGACACACCGGATTGTTCCCGAGTTTTTGGAACGAGATGACGACCCCGGACTGGTTTGGAGGCACCGACAACTTTAATCACACGCTGCCTGCCGTAAACATCAGGGAAGGCGAAACCGGATTTACCCTTGAACTCGCCGTACCGGGTAAAAAGAAAGAGGATTTTAATATTGAAGTGGACGACAACGTCCTGAACATCTCCATGGAGACCAGGGACGAGCAGGAGGCCAAAGAAGAAGGCTATACCCGCAGAGAGTTCAGGTACACCAATTTTAAGCGTGCCTTTACCCTGCCGGAATCCGTAAACGAAGATGCCATCGAAGCCGCATATGAGGACGGTATCCTGCGCTTTACCCTCCCCAAGAAAGAGGAAGCCTTGCCGAAGCCCAAGCGGATGATCGAAATCGGCAAGTAAAGAAATTATGGTCGGCCCACCTAACGGGCCTCATAATGGTTGGTTTGTTTAGTTGGTTAGTTAGGGAAGCGCCCTGGCCTTAGTGTCGGGGCGCTTTTTTTTTGCGGCTGGATGAAAAATACCGCATCAAAACAAAGCCCTACGCCTGTTCCTGCAACACTTTGATCTCGTCCCTTAGTTTTGCCGCCTGCATGAAGTCGAGTTCCTTGGCGGCTTGCTCCATTGCCTTCCGTTTCTGGCGGATGAGGTCTTCCCGTTGGGCAGGCGTCAGGTAGGCCAGGTCCGGTTCCTTTGCTTCCATGGCTTTCTTCTCAAAATGGAAGGTTGAGACCGAATTGCGGGCCAACACGTTGTCCAGGCCTTTTTTCAGGGCCTTGGGCGTGATCCCGTTGGCCTTGTTGTACGCCATCTGTTTTTCGCGGCGGTAGTTGGTCTCGTCGATGGTTTTTTGCATGCTGTCGGTAATCGTGTCGGCATACATGATGGCCTTGCCGTGCAGGTGGCGGGCCGCCCGTCCCACGGTTTGAGTCAGGGATCGGTTGCTGCGGAGGAAGCCCTCCTTATCGGCATCCATGATAGCCACCAACTTCACTTCGGGTAAATCTAAACCCTCACGTAGCAAGTTGATGCCGATAAGAACGTCAATGACCCCCTGGCGCAGATCTTGGAGAATCTCGGAGCGTTCCAGGCTATCGATATCGCTATGGAGATATTTTACTTTGATACCCATATCACTATAGTAGGCGGTGAGGTCCTCAGCCATACGCTTGGTAAGAGTGGTGATTAGCACCCTTCCGTCGCTTTCGGTCGTTTGACGCATTTGATTCAGCAGCTCGTCGACCTGGTTTTTAGCGGAACGGACTTCAATATTGGGATCGATTAGACCTGTGGGGCGGATAATTTGCTCCACATAGGTATTATCCGTTTGGTTCATTTCGAATTTACCTGGGGTGGCGGAGACATGGACAATAGGGCCCGTACGTTCCAGAAATTCATCGAATTTGAGGGGGCGGTTATCCAGGGCGGCGGGCAGTCTAAATCCATAGTTAACCAGGTTTTCCTTACGGGCACGGTCTCCCCGATACATAGCGCCAATTTGAGGAACCGTCACATGGCTTTCATCGATAATA
>JBNKHB010000047.1:0-13735 GCA_050290125.1 Robiginitalea sp. | reverse complement strand
GCTGCGGCTACCAGCACGACCTGCGGGAAGTGAAATTCAACGACGGAAAACAGCCTCACGGTGGGGGCGTGGAATTCGGGGAGAAGGCCATATCCGAGGCCCGGTGGCGCACCCTGCATTCATTGCGGCGCAACGCGGACGTTTATCCCACCCACGGCCTGGGGCCCATCGCCGCCATGGCGGACATTAACCGGGGCAACCGGCTGGTGAGCCTCACCTCCTCGGCCACCAAGGCCATAGGCCTGCACAACCATATCGTACAGCAGGGCGGGGCCGACCATCCGAATGCCGCCCTTACATTCAGGCAGGGGGACGTGATCACCAGTACGCTTACCACGGCCCGGGGGGAGACCATTATCATCACCCACGACTGCAACCTGCCCAGGCCGTATTCGCTGGGATTCAGGGTACAGGGCGCCAACGGGCTTTGGGAAGTGGACGGAAACCGGATCTACATTGAAGGCCGCTCCGAAGCGCATCGCTGGGACGCGGCGGATTCCTGGCTGGAACAATACGACCACCCGCTTTGGAAAAAATATGGCGAGTATGCGGCGGGCTCCGGCCACGGGGGTATGGATTTCTTTGTCCTGCAGGCCTTTGTGGAATCGGCCAAACGCAACATCCCACCCCCCATTGATGCCTATGACGCGGCTGCATGGAGCGCTGTTACGCCCCTCTCCGAGCTCTCGATCGCAGGGGGCGGCGAACCGCAGGACTTCCCGGACTTTACGCGCGGACAGTGGATGCGGCGAACGCCGTACCCCTGGTTGCGGGACAGCTATTAAGCAGCGGGCCTGAGGGCCCGGGGACCGCGACCGCCGGCACATCCCGGCTGATTTTTATCATGTTTTCCGCAGGGCGCAGCCCTTAGCTTTGTAGGAAACAGCAACCTCCATGTGTCAACTTGTTCAAAAATACAATGTGCCAGGCCCCCGGTACACCAGTTATCCCACGGTTCCTTACTGGGATACGGAACGGTTCTCCGGGAATAAATGGCGTGAGACCGTCAGACGCAGCTTTCAGCAAAGCCACCCGGGTGAGGGCATGAGCCTGTATATCCATTTGCCGTTTTGCGAAAGCATGTGCACGTTCTGCGGGTGCCACAAACGGATCACCCGGCAGCATAACGTAGAAGACCCGTATATCCGGTCCCTGCTTAAGGAATGGGAACTCTACCGGCAGATCTTCGGAAAGAGGCCGGTGATCCGGGAACTGCACCTGGGCGGGGGCACCCCCACCTTCTTCTCACCGGAAAACCTGCAGATGCTGATCCGGGGCATCTTCCGCTTTGCGGACCGGGCCGAGGAGTGGGAGTTCAGTTTTGAGGGCCATCCGAACAATACCACCCGCGAGCACCTGCAAGTCCTTTACGACGAGGGGTTCCGTCGCGTCTCCTTCGGGGTGCAGGACTACGCAGAGGTGGTGCAACGGGCCATCAACCGGATCCAACCCTATGAAAAGGTAGCGGAGATTACCAGCCTGGCCCGTGAGATCGGATATACTTCCGTGGGCCACGACATCATTTACGGCCTGCCCATGCAGACGCTGGACCATATGGAAGACACCCTGCGAAAGACGGCCGCTATCCGGCCGGACCGCATTGCATTCTACAGCTATGCGCACGTACCCTGGATGAAGGGCAACGGCCAGCGGGGCTTCCGGGATTCCGACCTGCCCAGCCCGGATTTAAAGCGGAAGCAATACGAAACAGGGAAGAAGTTCCTGGCCGAAGCCGGTTATTCGGAGATCGGCATGGACCATTTTGCCCTGCCGACCGACAGCCTGTACCGCGCCATGAAGGCGGGCAGCCTGCACCGGAATTTTATGGGGTACACCGAATCGAATACCCGCCTGCTGATCGGGCTCGGAGTCTCTAGCATCAGTGACAGTTGGTATGCCTTTGCCCAGAACGTTAAGAGTATCGAGGAATACCAACACCTGGTGTCCAACGGTATTATCCCGCTTATGCGGGGCCATCAGCTCAGTGGGGAGGACGAGAAGATCCGCCGGCATATCCTGGATCTGATGTGCCGTTTCCGCTCCGATTGGGATAAAGGCCTGCCGGCCGCAACCCGTCGGGCGATCGAACGACGGCTCGAACAGCCCGAGGCGGACGGGTTGATCGTCCGCTATCCGGACCATCTTGAAGTAACCGAGAAGGGCCGCGTATTTGTCAGGAATATTTGTATGGCATTTGACCTGCGGCTGCACCGAAAGTCGCCGCAAACCCGTATCTTTTCTATGACGGTTTAACCTTAATTCTCTAGCCATGAAAACTATCATCGTACCTGTCGATTTCTCCGAACAGTCGGAGTATGCCCTGAAGACGGCCGCAGCGCTGGCAAAGCGGCATTCATCGGAGATCATCGTGCTGCATATGCTCGAACTCAATTACGCCATGATCTCCTCCACAGAGGCCTATCATCCGGAACAAACCGTGTTCCTGATCAAGGCGGCTGAAAAACGGTTGGCTGAATTTATCGGTAAACCCTATCTGGAAGGAATCAAGGTTACCCCGGTAATCAAGCACTATAAAGTCTTCTCAGAGGTCAATGAGATCGCCGAGAAACACGGAGCAGACCTGGTGGTGATGGGATCCCACGGGACGGACGGCCTGCAGGAGATCTTCTTCGGGTCCAACGCGGAGAAGGTGGTCCGGCATTCCGAAATCCCTGTGATCGTTGTGAAGAAGGAACGGGCGGACTTTAAGATCGGCACCTTTGTCTTTGCCTGCGATTTCCGGGAAGACAGCCATCCGGCCTTCAAAAAGGCCAAGGAATTCGCCGACAAACTGGGCGCGGAATTCCGGGCCGTATACATCAATACGCCGGGGGACCACTTTATGAGCACCGGCGATATGTACAAACAGGTCCGCGAATTCCTGCACGAAGCCAAGGTGGGAATGGAGGTAGACCTGTACAACGATTACAGCGTGGAACGGGGTGTGCTGAATTACAGCGAAAGTATCGGCGCAGACCTGATCGGTATTCCCACGCATGGCCGCAAAGGGATCTCGCACTTCTTTATGGGAAGCATAGGGGAAGATGTGGCCAACCACTCGACCATCCCTGTGGTGACCTTTAAGCTTTAATGGGTTTAGTTGCTGTTATGGAAAGGGAGGCGGCGTCCTGCGGGATGCCCCTCCCTTTTCTCATTTGTTGAAAAGGGTCCGGCCCGACGCTGCTAAGGATGGCACTCCACTTGTGCGGTGGCTTGCCCGTGCTGCGGTCCCGGCGAAAGGTAGGGGATGCCCAGCCCCATCCCCCGGAGGATGAACAACAGCCCGATCAGCACGACGAATACGGGGATGGCCCGCTTGAGTCGCGGGGCCCATTTCCCCTTGAAGAATTTTCCCAGCAGGGCCGCGGCGCTCATCATGGGCAGCGTACCTAGGCCAAAAATCATCATGTACAAGGCGCCTTCCGGGGCAGCCGCCATGGCCATGGCCCCGATCAGGGCCATATAGACCAGGCCGCAGGGCAGGAAGCCATTCAGGAACCCGATGGTAAGGAAGGTATCTGCCCGCCGCTGTTTGAATTGCCGGCCAAGGGCCGACTGCAAGCTGGAGATCAGCCGGTAAAGCGGGCGTGTCACGCTCCAGTTCCGGAAATACCGGACAGGGATCAATACGGACAGGATCATGATGATGCCCAGCGCGATGGACAGCTTTTGCTGAAACCCGAACAGGTACAGCCCCCTTCCGATCAGTCCGAACACCAGGCCGATCATGCCGTATGCCAGCAACCGGCCAAAATGATACAGCCCCAGCTGCCCATAGCGTCTCCCCGCGTGCTGTCGGTCCAGGGGTAGCATAAAGGCGATGGGGCCGCACATGCCGATGCAGTGCAGACTCCCCATGAGTCCCAATATGAAAGCGGTGGTCAGCAATTAATTAATCTTCAGATTGATCATTTCTCAACTTAATAGGTCACCCGCCCGCGGTACAAATACGGTTTCCCGTCATAGGTCCACTCCAGGCGAATATCCCAGCGACCATCCAATAAGCGGCTGCCGGGTATGAGCAGAACAGTATTGGATATTTGTATGGGCATGTCAAAATCCAATTGCTTATTGGACGGTCTGTAAAGGGATACTGTGCCGTTGATTCGGTTGGGGTCCATTGCTTCCGGGAAACGCACACTGAGCCCGCCGGAGGTTTTGGCTACGGTAACCTGGCCGCCGAAAGCTTCCAGGTTACGGGACGCGTCCAACTCTTTTTGGTAGACCAGTTCCTTGCTGTAATATTCCTCGGTGACCATATCGTGGTCGGCCCGCGGATCGCTGTTCGCCAGAACAACGAAATACAGGATAAAGCTGATAAAGGCTGCAAAGGCCAGTACGATCCCGGTTCCCCAGTTAAATTTCATAGTGCTTCTATTTATACGAGCGCGGCGCCAGGAAGCGCGCGGTCGCCTTTTCAATCAGTTCGTCACCGCTGTACACCCCGATCTCCAGCTGGTCCCGGTCACCGGTGAGGGCGGCATTGTTAATGTCGATAAACAAGGTGCCTTCAGACAGGTCCTGGGCAGGTACATCAAATCCGGCGCCTTTCACAAAGGTAATGGTCCCCTTATGCGAGAGCAGCTCAAAGCGGATATCGGCAATGTCGTGGCTGGTCTTGTTGACCAGTTTATAGGTGTACACATTGCTGATGATATTGTTCTCCTTGCGTTCGTAGAGCTGACCCGGCAGACGGAGGATGGTCGCTTCCAGGTCGTTCCGGAGGAACATCATGCCCACCAGCGTCCCGATCAATACCGTCAGTACGGCCGCATACCCTTTCATCCGGCTGGTAAAGCGGAATTTCTCTTTCTTAACGATCTCGTCCTCGCTGGCATAGCGGATAAGGCCCTTGGGCAGGCCCACCTTCTCCATGATGGTATCGCACTCGTCGATACAGGCCGTGCAATTCACGCATTCCAGCTGGGTGCCGTTTCGGATATCGATGCCGGTGGGGCAGACGTGCACGCATTGTTTGCAATCGATACAATCTCCATAACCGAGGGCCGCTCGGTCTTCCCCCTTTCGGAATTTCTTCCGGCCGTTCTCCGCTTCCCCGCGTTTGTGGTCGTAGGCTACCACAACCGATTTGTTATCCAGCAAGACCCCTTGCATCCGGCCGTACGGACAGGCGATGATGCACACCTGCTCGCGGAACCAGGTGAAGACAAAGTAGAATACCCCCGTAAAGATGAGGAGCGCCACCAGGGTGCCCAAATGGGCGGCCGGGCCGTCTGTTACGTATCGCAGCAGGGTATCGCTGCCGATCAAATAGGCTAAAAATACGTTGGCGATCAGGAAGGAGATCAGGAAAAATACGGTCCACTTGAGCAGCCGCTTTCCGATCTTATGGGCATTCCAGGGCTGTTTGGCCAACCGAATTTGCGCCCCCCGGTCCCCGTCGATCAGGTATTCGATACGGCGGAAGACCATTTCCATAAAGATGGTCTGCGGGCACATCCAGCCGCAGAAGATCCGACCAAAGGCCACTGTAAAGAGGGCTACAAAGATCACCCCGATGATCATGGAGATCACAAAGAGGTGGAAATCCTGCGGCCAGAACGGGAAACCGAAAATATTGAAACGCCGTTCCAGCACGTTGAACATGAGGAACTGGTTGCCGTTCACCTTCACAAAGGGGGCGGCAAAGAGGAAGGCCAGCAGTACATAGCTCACCCACTTGCGGTAGGTGTAGTACCGGCCGCTGGGTTTCTTGGGAAAGACCCAGGCCCGTTTGCCCTCTTCGTCAATCGTTCCGATACTATCCCGGAACCGTTCTTTCTCCTGGTCCATATTCGGTTGCATTCAAATGGTGCCGGGGCGGGGCAGGCTTATTCCTCGGTATCTGCTTCCTCCAGCGGGTTGGGGGTATCCGTTTCGATCATCATCTCTACCCCTGTGGAATCCGTTTCCACTTCTATGCGATCTACCGGGGCGTCCGGATCTACGTAAAGATCGCCTTCCGGGGCTTTGGCATCCGGCGGGTTGGTGCCGTGCAGGCTGATGATATAACTGGCCACCTGGGCGATTTCATTCGGCGATAGGTTCGATTTCCAGGCTACCATGCCCTTGCCGTCGCGACCGCCTTCGGATACCGTGTTAAAGACATTGCGGATCCCGCCGCCCAGGATCCAGTAGTCGTCCGTCAGGTTCGGGCCGATACTGCCCCCGGCATCCACTTTGTGACAAACGGCGCAATTGCCCTGGAAGATAGTCTCCCCGGCCGATAGGTCCGATGCCTCGGTAAGCAGTTCCACCGTGCTGGCGTCGATCAGGTCCTTGGCCGTGCGCCTGTACTCTTCTACGGCGGCCCGGGCTTCCGCCATCTCCTGCTCAAACTCTGTCTTCTGATCGTAGTCCTTCACGATGTGGAAGCGCACCAGGTAGATGACGCCGAAAATCATGGTCCCGTAAAAGAGGTAGAGCCACCAGGGCGGCAGGTCGTTGTCCAGCTCCTTGATCCCGTCGTAATTGTGGTCCAGGATGATCTCCCCTTCTTCGGCGATCGGGCGGCTGCGCACCAGTTTCTTGTAGATGCGGCTGCCCCAGGCCCAGTGAAAGGGACCCGAACGGGCGTTCAGGTATCGCTCCTTGGCCTCTTCGGAGAGGGTCTGGAACATGATGTTCTCTATGGACTTCAGGATGAGTTCGATGGCGATCAGCATCAGCAATACCATCAACAGGAAGAACTGCGTGACGGGATAGGCCATAAAGGCGGGTTGGTCGCCGGAATCGATGAAGTATTCCATCAGTCCGAAGACTATGAAAAAGAGTAGTGGAACCCGGATCCACCATGGGAATGAATTTCTCATTTTTCAGAAGGTTTAGGTTGTTGATCATCCAGGGGTAATTCGCTCATTTCCTTCAGGTGCTTCCTGGAGGTGGTCATCACCCACCAGAACAGCCCGACGAAAAACAGGAAGAATATCAGCAGGGAGATCATGGGATAGGTAGCTACCCCGTCGATGGTCTCCAGATGGTTTTTTATGAGTTTCATCATGGCTTATGGTCTTTCGGATGCGACTTCGGTGTTCTGCTCGATCTTGATATCGGTCCCCAGCCGCTGCAGGTAGGCGATCATGGCCACGATCTCCCGATCGCGCATCTCCACGAAGTCCTCGCCGTTTTCCTGTGCGTACTGCTTCTGTTCCTCGTAGCTCCGGGCAAATTCCGGATCGGTATAGAGGTTCTGTTCGATCTGCGTGGCCTGTGCATCCATGGACTCAAAGGCGCCGGCGATGTCTTCTTCGGTATAAGGGACGCCCAGCGATACCATGGTCCGCATCTTGTCCTGTATCATGCTGCGGTCATGCCGGTTGCGCACCAGCCATTGGTAGGCCGGCATGATGGAACCGGAAGAGGTGCTCTGCGGGTCGTACATATGGTTCAGGTGCCAGTTGTCGGAGTATTTGCCACCCACCCTGAGCAGGTCAGGCCCGGTGCGTTTACTGCCCCACAGGAAGGGGTGGTCGTAGACAAATTCCCCGGCCTTTGCGTATTCCCCGTAACGTTCCACCTCGCTGCGGAACGGCCTTACCATTTGGGAGTGGCATCCCACGCATCCCTCGCGGATGTACAGGTCCCGCCCTTCCAGTTCCAGGGGCGTATATGGTTTTACGCTGGTGATGGTGGGGATGTTGGATTCCACGAGCAGGGTGGGGATGATCTGCACGATCCCCCCGATAAGGATGGCTACCGTAGAGAGGATGGTAAAGCGTACCGGGAGGCGTTCCAGCCAGGTGTGGTACTTCTCTCCGGCCAGGCGGCGGGAGGTTACCCGGGCCAGGGCTGGTGCCTCGGCCAGCTCGTCCTCCACCTTGCTGCCGGAGCGGATGGTGGCGATCACGTTGTACAGCATCACGAACATCCCGACCAGGTACAGGGTACCGCCGATGGCGCGCATCCAGTACATGGGGATGATCTCGTTGACGGTTTCCAGGAAGTTCCCGTACACCAGGGTGCCGTCCGGATTAAAATCTTTCCACATCAGCGCCTGGGTAAAGCCGGCCACATACATGGGCAGGGCATAGAGCACGATCCCCAGCGTACCGATCCAGAAGTGGAAGTTGGCCAGCGGGGTGGAGTGCAGCCGGGTGTTGAACATCCGGGGCACCAGCCAGTACACCATCCCAAAGGTGAGGAAGCCATTCCAGGCCAGGGCACCCACATGCACGTGGGCAATGATCCAGTCGCTGAAGTGGGCGATGGCGTTGATATTCTTTAGCGAAAGCATGGGGCCTTCAAAGGTGGCCATCCCGTAACCGGTTATGGCAACCACCAGGAATTTAAGGACCGGGTTCGTCCGGACCTTGTCCCAGGCGCCCCGCAAGGTCAGCAGCCCGTTGATCATCCCACCCCAGGAGGGAGCGATCAGCATGACGGAGAAGACCACGCCCAGGTTTTGGGCCCAGTCCGGCAGCGCCGAATAGAGCAGGTGGTGCGGCCCGGCCCAGATATAGATAAAGATCAGCGACCAGAAGTGCACGATCGATAGCCGGTAGGAGTAGATCGGCCGGTTGGCCGCCTTGGGCACAAAGTAATACATCAGGCCCAGGAACGGGGTGGTCAGGAAGAAGGCCACCGCATTGTGTCCGTACCACCACTGCACCAGGGCGTCCTGTACCCCGGCGTAGGCGGAATAGCTCTTCAGGGCGCTTACGGGCAATTCCAGGCTATTGAAGATGTGCAACACGGCCACGGTAACGATGGTGGCGAGGTAGAACCAGATGGCCACATAGAAATGGCGCTGGCGCCTGCGCAACAACGTGCCGATAAAGTTCCATCCGAAGACCACCCAGACTGCGGCGATGGCAATGTCGATGGGCCATTCGAGTTCTGCGTATTCCTTGGAAGTGGTGTAGCCAAGCGGCAGGGTGAGGGCCGCAGAAACAATGATCAATTGCCAGCCCCAGAAATTGATGTTGCTCAGGGTATCGCTGAACATCCGCGTCTTGAGCAATCGCTGGGTGGAATAGTATACCCCTGCAAAGATGGCATTCCCCACAAAGGCAAAGATCACCGCGTTGGTATGCAGCGGCCTGAGCCTTCCGAAACTGAGCCAGGAAATCCCGTCGGTCAGGTTCGGGAACAGGAACATGAAGGCCAGCAGCAGCCCTACCAGCATGCCCACTACCCCCCACAACAAGGTTGCGTACAGGAACTTCTGGACGATTTTGTTGTCGTAATAGAATTGTTGCACTTCCATAAAAGCGTGTTTAATTGGATTCTTCAGGTTGATGTATCGGTTGATTTTCTTCGGGTGCCTTAACGAGTTCGTCGTCAAACAGCATGCGGACGGAAGGCGTATAGGAATCGTCGAACTGGCCCTTGCGGACGGAGATGATAAATACGACGAAAAAGAGCAGCGCTACGGCTACGCTGATAGCCAGTAACATATAAATTACGCCCATACCCAAGCAGAATTTGCGGGTAAAACTAGCCCGATGCCGGAATTCAAAACATGATATCTGTCAGTGTTTCCCATTTCTTATAGTTTTCTGGCGATGCGATTGGTAGCGGCCGTAGTGAACGCCACGATGCTGATGGAACTCAGCGGCATCAGGATCGCCGCGATCACCGGTTCCAACTGCCCGGTCACCGCAAAATACAGCCCGGTAATATTGTACAGCAGCGAGAAGGCGAAACTCAGCCGAATTACGCCCATGCCCTTCCGGGCAACCGCCAGGTACCGGTCCAGGGATGAAAACTGCCGGCTGTCCAGGATCGCATCGCAGGCCGGCGTAAACAAGTTGGCGTCCTCGGAAACCGCAATCCCGACATTGCTTTGCGCCAGCGCCCCCGCATCGTTCAGCCCGTCCCCAACCATCATTACGTTTTGCCCCTCCTGCTGCAGGCCGCGGACAAAGTGCAGCTTTTCCCGGGGTTGCTGGTCAAAATACATGGGGGTAAGTGGCGGCAGGATCTCCTCCAACGCCGCCCTCTCCGAAGCGTTATCCCCGGATAAAACGGCAAGGCGGTAGTTAGCGCCCAGGCGGTCGAACAAGGGCGCGGCCCCTTCCCGATAGGCATTGCGGATGGTAAAACACCCCTTATACCGTTCATTGGCGCTGATATGCACTTCGGTCCCTGCCGCCGGAGAGGCACCGCTGCCTCCCACGAAGGAGCGGGAGCCGGCCTTAATGCGGCTTCCGTCTGCCTGTCCTTCCAGGCCCTGGCCCAAATGCTCCTCAAAATGATCCAGCGGGACGATGTCGTAGGCGGCGAGTTGCCGGTACAGGATCTGGCTCAGGGGGTGTCCGGATGAACGAAGCATGTTCTTTAGAACCGCGGATTCCTTGGGACTGAGTTCCATGCCGGTATAGTCAATGCTGTTCTTGCGGGTGGTACTGATGGTTCCCGTCTTGTCGAAAATGATGGTGTCGGCCAGGGTCATGCGTTCCAGGGATTCGGCATCCTTCACGTAAAACCCTGTTCGGCCGAAAATCCGCAGCAGGTTCCCCCAGGTAAACGGGGCGGCCAGGGCAATGGCGCAGGGACAGGCAATGATCAGGACGGCGGTCAGCACATTGAGGGAGCGCGACGGGTCGATGCCCAGCCATATCCCTGCGGCGGTAAAGGCCACTACCAGAACGGCCAGGGTGAAGCGCTTGCCGATCCGGTCCGTGAGATTGCGGAAAGGAGTTCTACCGTGCTTGGAGAAGGCGGCGTCGCTCCACAACTCCGTAAGGTAGCTCTGGGAGACCGCCTTCTGCACTTCCACTTCTATCGCGCCGCGCAGCTGTTTCCCCCCGGCAAAGAGTTTGTCCCCCGCTTTTTTGGAGACAGGGCGCGCCTCCCCGGTCACAAAGCTGTAGTCGATCTCCCCTTCGCCGCTCAGCAAAACGGCATCCGCAGGGATCAGGGACTGGCTGCGGATCAGGATCCGGTCGCCGGGCTGCAGGTCATAGACCGGTACGTTCTGTTCCGTGCCGTCCCGGGACAGCCTTGTGGCCGCAATGGGGAAGTAGGACTTATAGTCCCGCTCAAAGGAGAGGTGGGCATAGGTGCGTTGTTGGAAAAAGCGCCCCAGCAGTAGGAAGAAGACCAGGCCGGTGAGGCTGTCGAAAAATCCGCTTCCCAGATCCAGGGCAATATCCACCGTGCTCCTGAGGAAGAGTACCAGGATCCCCAGGGCAATGGGCACGTCTATGTTCAGCATGCGTGAGCGCAAGCCTTTATAGGCCGCGCTTAAATACCCCCTTGCCGAATACACTACTACCGGAACGGAAAAACTGAACATGAGCCAGCGGAACAGGACTTTGTACTGTTCCAGCCAGTACTCCCCGCTATCGAAGTATTCCGGAAAGGAAAGCAGCATCACATTGCCGAACGCGAAACCCGCCACTCCAAGTTGGTAGATCAGCGTCCGGTCCTTTTTGCCTTGCCTGCCCGCATACTGGTCCAGCGTTATGGACGGTTCGTAGCCGATGGCGCTGAGCAATTGCACGAGTTCCCGGAGGCTTACTTTTTCGGAGTTAAAGTGGATGCGCGCTTCCTTGCGGGGAAAATCCACCTGGCTGGAGAGCACTCCCGGATTGAGTCGCTGGAGATTCTCCAGGATCCAGATACAAGAGCTGCAATGGATGTGCGGGATGGATAGGGTGATTACCTGATGGGAGCCGTCCTGGAAATCCAGAAGCCGTCCTGATATTTCGGCATCGTCCAGAAAATCGTATTTGCCTTCGGTGAGCTCAGGGGTTTTCCCGGCCGCCTGCTCCAGATCGTAGTAATAATCCAGGCGGTGGTCCCGGAAGATCTGATATACCGTCTTGCATCCATGGCAACAAAAATCTTTGCCATCGTACTCAACGGCTTCACCCCCGCAGGGGTCCCCGCAGTGAAAGCAGCTGCGTTCTTCCATTCGGTTGGTTGTTACTTTAAAGGTAAAAAATCCAAAAAACCCTGCAAAGATTCGCGGTTTGCGCTCCCCAAACGATGACAATTATCAACTTTCAGATATATCGAAATATGGCTACCTTTATGGACCAATACCGTCGGGATGGAAGAAAACCGTTGTGAGAATTGCATCATCCGTAAATTCAACGCCTTAAGGGCGATGACCAAGGAGGAGCTTAAAGTGGTGTCGGACAGCAAGATCAGTAAAACCGTCAAAAAGGGGGAGCAGATCTTTGAAGAGGGCGAAAAGCTCAATGGCGTGTATTGCGTGCGCAACGGCGTATCCAAACTTTCCAAACTCAGCGCCAACGGCAAGGACCAGATCGTAAAGCTCGCCACCAAGGGCGAAGTGATCGGGCAACGTTCGGTGGTGTCTGAAGAATCCGCAAATTTGAGCGCAACCGCGGTATCCGACATGGAGGTTTGTTTTGTACCCGGGGAAGTGATCGTGAATACCCTCCACAAGAACCCCGAATTCACCTACGAGGTGCTCCGGCATATGGCGCACGACCTGAAGGAGGCCGACGACGTTATCGTGAACATGTCCCAGAAAACGGTGAAACAGCGCATCGCGGAAGCGCTGTTGTACATGAAGTCCAATTTTGGCCTGGACTCGGAGGGCTACCTGGCCCTGGTGCTTTCGCGGGAGGATATTGCCAATGTGGTGGGAACCGCTACCGAATCCTGCATCCGCATCCTATCGGAATTCCGCAAGAAGGGGTATATCAAGACTTCCGGCAAGCGCATGGCCATTGCGGATGAGCGGAAACTCAAGGACCTGGTGGACGGATTCTGAGCCCGATTTGCCTTTCTTCCCTCTTCCCGATTCGCCTTTCTTCCGTCTTTTTTTGCAAACCTGACACTTATCATTCTTTCGCCCGAAGGCCGGTTCTAATTTTACCGACTATAGACCCGTCCCGGCATGGAACAGATTCTGATCCCAACCGATTTTTCAGCGACCGCCCGGAACGCCGTGGAATATGCCAGGCTGTTCTTTTCAGGGTCCCCCAGCCAGTTCCTGTTCGTGAATACCTACACCCCGGAATTCGTGAACAGCAGGGTAATGGCCCTGACGCATCACGGGGCGGACGAAGAAGACCACATGCAACGCGAATCGGAAGAGGGGCTCAGGCAACTGGTAAGTGAACTCGAAAGCTCGCCAGGATTTCCGGAGTTCCGTTACGCGACCAGATCTTCATTTAACCTGCTTACGGAAGAGATCCGCCAACTGTTGCAAAGCAAAAATATCGATTGGGTGGTTTCCGGTACGAACGGGGCAACCGGACTCAAGGAAGTGTTCCTGGGAAGTAATACGGTTCGTATCCTCCAGGCGGCTTCGGACTTTCCGGTCCTGGTGGTTCCTGGCGAGGCACAGGTTGCGCCTCCCGCCAAGGTTGGTTTTGTTACGGACTTTTCCAAACCGCTAACCGGTTACCTGCTGGATCGTATCCGCAGGGTGGTGCTGAGGTTCAAGTCTCGTTTGGAGATCATGCACATCGGATTTGAGCAGGAATTCGACAGCATCCGGGAGTTTCACCGCCAACAACTTTTCTTCGAACTGTCCGGGCTGAACCCGACCATGAAGTGGGTGCGGCCGGAACCCGGCAAGGCCAATGTGATCCAGAATTATGTGGAGGATTCGGATATAGGCTTGCTGATCATGGTGCGCAACGACCACCATCCGGTTGAGGAATGGCTGCGCGAACCGGTAGTAAAGCGGCTGGCCTTCCACACCGACATCCCCTTCCTGATCCTGCCCCCAACGGTTTAAGACTTATTGGCCGACCCCCGGCATGGGCTTCATTTCCCCATCCAGGGAGAAGGGGTTAAAATTGAGGTG
>JBNKHB010000046.1:0-13857 GCA_050290125.1 Robiginitalea sp. | reverse complement strand
CAATTGTCTCCGGTGGCTATGGCCTTTACCAAATATTTGGAAGCCAACAAGCAATCGGTAATCGATACAAATTTCAGTTGGTTGGATCAATATTGAATCTGTGTAAAGACATTCCCGGCGGCGCAGAAATTCCTATATTAGGTTGCCGGTTTCGGAACCGAGATCCGACCCGAACTAAACTAAAAGCCAATTGATGAATACAACACGCCTTAAGCCGATGGCTGCATCGGCCCTTTTTGCCGTATTACTAATAGGATGTGGGGGTACCCCCGAAGACGATGCCCCCTGGCAGGACCTGGTGAGCGGCCCCGATCTCAGCGGCTGGACCCAGCTCGGCGGGAGTGCCGAATACGAACTGCGCGACGGCGCTGTCGTGGGCCGTACGGTCCACAACACCCCGAATTCCTTTCTGACCACGGACCAGACCTACGGGGATTTTATCCTGGAACTGGACTACCTGGTGGACTCCACGATGAACTCCGGTATTCAGATCCGCAGCAACAGTTATCCCTGGTATATGAATGGCCGGGTACACGGTTACCAGATCGAGATCGACCCGTCGGAGCGGGCCTGGAGCGCAGGCATCTACGACGAGGCGCGCCGCGGCTGGCTGGTGCCGCTGACCGACAATCCACAAGCACAGCAAGCCTTTAAACAGAACGAGTGGAACCACTATAGGATCGAGGCTATCGGGGATACGCTCCGCACCTGGATCAACGGGGTGCCGGCCGCCCACCTGATCGACGACATGACCCCCAGCGGGTTTATCGCCCTGCAGGTTCACAGCATCGGCGAGGACCAGCAGGCCGGGACCGAGATCGCCTGGAAAAACGTCCGCATCCTGACGGACAGCCTGCAGGCATTTACGAAAGAAATGACCCTGGCTCCGGTTTACACAAAGAATCAGCTGACCCATACCGAATCCGAGGACGGCTGGCAATTGCTCTGGGACGGGGAGACTACCGACGGATGGCGCGGCGCCAAACTGGAAGCGTTCCCGGACCGCGGATGGGAGATCCAGGACGGGGTCCTGACAGTGCTCTCCAGCGGCGGGGAAGAATCGGCTGCCGGCGGGGACATTGTGACTGTGGAAGAATACGGTGATTTTGAATTCAAAACGGATTTCAAGATCACGGAGGGCGCCAACAGCGGCATCAAATACTACGTGGATACCGAATTGAACAAGGCGGAAGGTTCAGCTATCGGGCTCGAATATCAGATCCTGGACGACGAGCGGCATCCGGATGCCAAGCTGGGCAACCATGAAGGGAGCCGGACCCTGGCCTCCCTTTACGACCTGATCGCAGCGGACGCGGCCAAGCCCGTTAACCCGATCGGGGAATGGAACACGGCGCACATCGTTTCTAAAGAGGGGCATGTGGAGCACTGGCTTAACGGGGTAAAGGTATTGGAATACGAAAGGGGCAGCGACGACTACCGCCAGCTGGTCTCCGAAAGCAAATACAAGGTATGGCCGGCCTTCGGCGAGGCGGAGCGCGGCCCCATCCTGTTGCAGGACCATGGGGACCGGGTTAGCTTCCGCAACATCAAAATCAAACCGCTAAACTAAACGGGTATTATGGAAAGCAGAAGATCCTTTATAAAGAAATCATCGGCAGGAGCCGCCGCCCTGGGAATCCCGGGCCTCGTATTCCCCTCGCCCATATCCCCCTCCGTACTTGGGGCCAACGACCGCGTAACCTGTGCGGTGATCGGCATCCGCAGTCGGGGCAAGGCGCATGTCATGGCGATCCATGCCGTGCCTAACGCCGTGCTGAAGTACAATTGCGACGTGGACGACACCATCATGGAAGAGCACAATGCCTGGTGTGAGAAGCACCTGGGCGAAGTGCCCCAGGCCGTTATGGATTTCAGGAAAATTTTGGACGATCCGGAAGTGGACGCGGTCTTTATCGCCACCCCGGAGCACTGGCACGCGCCCATGGCCATCATGGCGCTGCAGGCCGGCAAGCACGTCTATGTGGAGAAACCGTGCAGCCACAACCCGGCGGAGAACGAGATGCTGGTCCAAGCCCAGCAGAAATACGGGAAGGTGGTGCAGATGGGGAACCAGCAACGCTCTGCCGAGACCTCGATCCGGGCCATAGAGGAGATCCGCGAAGGCATTATCGGGGAGGTGTACAAGGGAGAAGCCTATTATTCGAACAACCGCGGCTCCATCGGGAAAGGCAAGGTAGCCCCCGTACCGGATACCCTGGACTGGGAACTCTGGCAGGGCCCTGCGCCCCGGACGGAATACCGCGACAATGTACATCCCTACAACTGGCACTGGTTCCGCCGCTGGGGAACCGGAGAGGTGCACAACAACGGGACCCACGAGATCGATATCTGCCGCTGGGCGCTGGGGGTGGACCTGCCGGAAAGCGTTACCTCCTTCGGGGGCAAATTCACCTATGACGACGACTGGGAATTCCCGGATAACCAGCAGGTGACCTATGCCTTTTCAGGCGGGCGGTTCATTACATGGACCGGGCATAGCCGCGGCATCCTGAAACCGGAGCGACCGGGACGCGGGGTTACCCTTTACGGTTCCAAGGGCAGCATCGAGCTGGATCGCAACTTCTACAAACTCTACGATCTGGGAGGGAATCCCATCAAGTTCGAATTTGAGAAGGAGTTGAGTGCCACCACGGATACCCAGGGGATCGGCAGCCTGGACGTGAACCACGTCCAGAATTTTGTGGATGCCATCCGGACCGGTACGGCGCTAAGGGCGCCGATTGCGGATGCTTCCGTTTCCACGTTGCTCTGCCACCTGGGGAACATGGCCCAGGATGCCGGCCATACGCTGCAGATCGATCCCAAATCGGGCAAGGTGCTCAACGACAAAGAAGTCATGAAACACTGGGGTCGGGAGTACAATGACGCCTGGAAGCCGGAAGTCTGAAACGGGGATTCGGTAATCTGAAACGGGGATTCAGCTGGCTACTGGGTTGACCAGCGTGCCGATCGGCGGAATGCCGATATGCACCTCGTCCCCGGGTTGCAACGTAAAATCATTGGGCGGGACGATCCCGGTGCCCGTCATCAGGAAAACCCCATAGGGAAAACTCATCTCGCGGAACAGATAACCCGCCAGCTCTTCAAAACTCCTTTTGATCTGACTGATCTGAATGCGGTCCTCAAACGCGGTTTGGCCCGCGCGCAGGATTTGGAGCCGGATTTCCGTATCGCCGGGAAGCGGTGCCGGACTTATAAAGACGCAGGGGCCAAGCGCCGTGGAGCCGTCATAGCTCTTGGCCTGGGGCAGGTACAAAGGGTTTTCCCCCTCGATATCCCGGGAGCTCATGTCGTTGCCCACCGTATACCCGCAAAGTTCGCCGGCCGGATTCAAAAGCAGCGTGAGTTCCGGTTCCGGGACATTCCATTTGGAATCCCTGCGGATCCGGACCTGTTGTCCGTGGCCGGAGACCCTGTAGGGTGCGGCCTTGAAGAAAAGTTCGGGCCGGTCCGCATCGTAGACGCGGTCGTAGAACGAGCCGCCGCCCGCCTCCTTGGATTCCTCCATACGGGCGCTCTTACTGCGCAGGTACGTGACCCCGGAAGCCCAGACTTCCTGCCTACCGACCGGAGGCAGCAGCTCCTGATCCAACAGGGTTTGCGGATCCGGGATCGCCCGGGCGCCTTTCCTTGCCTCGTTGAGCGCCTGCAGCAGGTCGGGTGCGCAAACAAGCGTATCCCAGTCGGTTTCCAATAGTTTCCAGGCCTGGTTATCGTCCAGCAGGACCCCTTTTTTTGTTCGATATAATTTCATGCGGTGCTGAGTTTAAAAAGTAAGATCGGGAATACCCGATCAGGCTGGTCCGAAGGCAGTCCCGCCTAAAGATACACTAATTGGAATTGGCTCATGGACCGCATGCGAAGCGCGGTAAGATCCGAACGAAAAATCTTGTTTGAATTTCTAAAAAGTGCTACATTTGCCACCCGATTTCAAGGCATCCGTAAGGGTGCGGAGATTCACTGATGCAGGTGTGGTGGAATTGGTAGACACGCTAGTTTCAGGTACTAGTGCCGCAAGGCGTGAAGGTTCGAGTCCTTTCACCTGTACAAAAAACCCCTCTTTCCGGAGGGGTTTTTTTCGTTTCTGAGATGGACTGTACCCGAAACCGATGGTAGCGGACGGGGTCAGTATTCGCCGGGTTACAGCACTTTCCTGCCCGAGATGATGTTGTAAAGGATAACAATAATAGCAATGACCAGCAGGACGTGGATCAGGCTGCTGGTGCCCAGCCCCGGGATAATCCCCAACAGGCCCAACAACCAGGCGATGATACAGATAACGGCAACAAGCCAGAGTATAGATTTCATGTTCTAGGGTTTATTAGTTCCATGCCAATCTAGGAATCCTTTGTGCGGCGCACGATCTCAAGCGATTTTTTTATTGCCGTTAATCAACGGTGGACGATGGGTGACCTCAAAAAAAAAACCCCGGCCGGTAAGGTGCCAGGGTGAGAGTGTCGCTTTCTCAGGTTTGTTTGGTTTGCAAGTCTACAATCGAGAGAAAAAGGTTAACTAGGGTCATAGGATACCCAGGGCCGCCAAGAGAAGGCTAACGACCACGCCTGCTAATACCAGGACCAGCAGCAGCACCATAACCCGCAGGAAACCGTTCAGAAAACGGGTCCCCAAGGATAATTCTTCTTGCATTGTCATATAGTATTTCTAACAAGATACTAAAAAACAGGACAATACGCGAGCGATTTGGCCTCGAAATTCGACCAAATCCCCATCTGACGGGATGAGATCACACCGGCGCGTTCCTGAGGCTACAGGCGGCTGAGCGGGATCGTTTCAGCGTCGCTTCCGGCTAAGGGTGGCGCTGAGTTCCTCCAGGGGGATCCCCTTGGTCTCCGGCATCATGAAGTGGACGAACAACAATTGCAGGACCATCATAAAAGCAAAAATCCCGAATACCGGCCCCGGCCCGATCCAACTCATCAGCACGGGGATGGAGGAAGGGATGAGCCAGGCGAGGATCCAGTGGACCGAACTGCCGAATGCCTGTCCGGACCCGCGGAGGTGGTTCGGGAAGATCTCGGAGATAAAGACCCAGATCACCGTACCCTGTCCCACCGCGTGCGCGGCGATGAAAATGAACAATAAGGCGGGAACCACCATCCCGGTCCAACCCAGCAGGAAGGCGGCGGCCACCAGGGACAGGGAAATAATGTATCCGAACGAACCGATGTACATGAGGGTCCGGCGCCCCAGGCGATCGATCAGGTAAATACCCAATAAGGTAAAGACCAGGTTGGTCACCCCGATACCAATACTGCTGAGCAGGGCTGTGCTCTCACCCAGCCCGGCCAGTTCAAAGATGCGGGGGGCGAAATACAGGAAGGCGTTGATCCCGGAGAATTGGTTGAAGAAAGCGATCAGGAAGGCCAGCATCATTGGAAAACGGTATTTGCCCATAAAGATAGACTCGGCCTTCATCTGCTTCGTTTCGTGCACCTGCATTTCCTTCTCGATCCTTTCCACGCTTAGCCCTGTCCCCAGTTTTTGGAGTACTTCCTGCGCCTCGGCTTCACGCCCCTGGGTAATGAGCCAGCGCGGGCTCTTGGGGATTCCCAGGGCAAACAAGGTATAGAGCAGGGCGGGGAACGCCTCTACTCCCACCATCCACCGCCAGTCGTTATCACTGATGCCGTTGAGCAGGAAATTGGAGAGGAAAGCCACCAGGATCCCGAATACGATATTGAATTGGTACAGGCCTACCAACCTGCCGCGGTCCCTGGCGGGGGCGATCTCCGAGATATAGGCCGGGGCCGCCACCGTGGACGCCCCGATCCCCAGCCCCCCTAAGAAGCGGAAGATCCCGAAACTCACCGGGTCGCCCGCGAGGGCGGAACCGATTGCGGATATCGAATACAATACCCCGATCCACAACAGTGTTTTTTTACGGCCAAAGCGATTGGTGGGGATACCGCCGAACAAGGCGCCGATAACGGTCCCGAATAAGGCCATGCCAATGACCACGGTGCCGTGAAAGGCATCAGAGGTTTCCCAAAGCAACTGGAGTTTTTTCTCTGCGCCGCTGATCACGACGGTGTCAAATCCAAAAAGAAATCCGGCGAGTGCGGCAATAAGGGATATGCGAAGAATCCTTTTGTCCATGGAGCTTGTTTAGTTGCAGGCCTGCTGGCAGGCCCTGGTCGGTTCCGGTAAACTTAAGAAAAAAAGAGCGCGCCGCGGCCGGGGCTAGAATCGTTCTTCCAGTGCGATGGCTGGTAGTAAGGTGTCCTGTTGTTTCCTGTCCGTATCCGGGGTGGTTTTTTCAGGTCGCGGCGTGCGCAACCCGGCCGTATCCGGCACCGGGGTATAGTCCTGCTCATCAACCGCCCGGTTGCTGCGGTTGCGAAAATCGTTGAGACAGCTGCCCGCCACAAGGGCAATGAGCAAAACGGCCAATACCATGGCGGTTCTTCTCATGGAGAAAAGGGGTTTAAGTACTATACGTACGGATTCCGTCTGCGATTTGGACGCTGGCCCCCCTGCTTTTTGCAATAAAGTCGCGGTTTGTGTTCCCCGGCTCCAGCCGTGTTTCGGGATTTCGCAGCATTTTGCCCGCCAATAGGCGAAAGGCTTCGGCATCCGCCACCGGCAGGACCCCCCCTGCTTTTACCAGCGCCTCTGCTTCCCGGAAGCCTTCGTAATTCGGGCCGATCAATACGGGGATACCGAAGACCGCCGGCTCCAGGGTATTGTGAAGTCCCGTGGCAAATCCACCGCCCACATACGCCAGGTCCGCATAATGGTAAATACGCGTTAACAGCCCGATGGTATCCACCACAAGTATGTTGGCGGCGGCAAGGGTTGCGGCATCCCGCTGCGAGTAGCGAAGGCTCCCTTCCGGCAAGGCTGCCATCAAGCCATCAATCGTCTTGGCGTCGATCTGGTGGGGGGCGATCACAAAACAACTGTCCGGGCCGGCCATTTCCCGGATCAGCGGCAGGATCACCCGCTCATCTTCCGCCCAGGTGCTGCCGGCCACCAGGCAGGTGCGGCCGCGCTTGAAGGCCTCCATGAAATCGAGTTGGTTGTCGCGGGCTGCGATCTCCGCCACCCGGTCGAACCGGGTATCACCGCTAACGGATACATCAGTGATCCCGATGGATTCCAGCAATTGGGCGGATTCCGGATCCTGGACATAAATATGCGTGACGCGCCGCAGTGCCTGTCGCAGAAAGCCGCCGTAAGTCTTAAAGTAGGACTGGCCGGCGGTAAAGCGGGCCGAGATCAGAAAAAGCGGTACCTCCTGCTCCTGCAAGGCCCTGAAGTAGTTGGGCCAAACCTCGTATTTCACAAAAAGGGCCAGTTCCGGCCGCAGGGTATTGACCCATCGTCGCGCATTCTTGTCGGTGTCCAGGGGCAGGTAACAAACACCAGCGCCCTTTACGCCTGCTTTTTTGACCTCGTAGCCGGAGGGTGAAAAAAAGCTGATCAGGTATTGATGCCCGGGGTAGCGATCCTGCAGGCGTTCCAGTACCGGGAGTCCCTGCTCGAACTCTCCCAGAGAGGCGGTGTGTATCCAGATCAGCGGCCGGTCCGTGTCCCGGAAATCCCCCAGGTATCCCCAGACCGTTTTCCGCCCTTTCACAAAGAGCCGGATTTTGGGATTGAACAGGGCTGGGATTCGCAGCAATAGCGCCGTCAGGCGGACCGCAAGATCATACAGAAAATACACCTATGGCAGGTTTTGAGCTAAATTACGCTTCTTTGTGAAAACCATTGTCCACGGGTACTTATTTTGTAAGTTTGCCCATAGAAACTACCGTCTATGCGCAAAATTCAGATGGTGGACCTGACCGGCCAGTATCAGGAGATCCGGGAGGAAATCCAGGAAGCTTTCACCAGGATCCTGGATTCGGCCGCCTTCATCAATGGGCCGGAAGTTCACGCCTTTCAGCAAGACCTGGAAGCCTACCTGGGTGTAAAACACGTCATCCCCTGTGCCAATGGCACCGATGCCCTGCAAATCGCTATGATGGGGCTGGGCCTGAAGCCCGGAGATGAAGTGATCACCGCCGATTTTACCTTTGCGGCAACCGTTGAGGTCATCGGGCTGCTGCAACTTACCCCCGTCCTTGTGGATGTGCTTCCGGATACCTTCAACATAGATCCGAAGGCGGTGGAACGGGCTATTACCCCTAAAACCAAAGCTATCGTACCGGTGCACCTTTTCGGGCAATCGGCCGATATGGATGAACTATTAGAGCTGGCCCGCCGTCACAACCTCTACGTGATTGAGGACAATGCGCAGGCCATCGGCGCGCGGTACCTGTCTGCGGACGGCAGCAAGAAAATGGCCGGCACCTTCGGCGATATCGGCTGCACCTCTTTCTTCCCATCCAAGAACCTCGGGGCTTACGGAGACGGCGGGGCGTTGTTTACCGACAACGACGAGCTGGCGCATACGGTCCGCGGGATTGTAAACCACGGGATGTACCGCAGGTACTACCACGACGTGGTAGGGGTGAATTCCCGCCTGGATTCGCTGCAGGCTGCGGTGCTCCGGGCCAAGCTTCCCAAATTGGATACGTACTGCGAAGCAAGGAGGGATGCGGCCCGTGCCTACAATGCGGCACTCGGCGGACACCCCGAGATCACCGTACCCGTTACCCGCCGCGGCTGCCTGGGCGTTTGCGACAGCTGCGATTGCCATGTCTTCCACCAGTATACCCTGCGCATTGGCGGAGGTAAAAGGGATGCCCTGGCGGAGCGGCTTGGGCAAGCCGGGATTCCCTTCGGCATCTATTACCCGGTACCCTTGCACCGGCAAAAGGCCTATGCGGACCCCCGTTACAAGGAAGCGGATTTCCCCGTTACCAACCAGCTGTCCGAAGAGGTGCTTTCCCTGCCCATGCACACCGAACTGGACCGTGAACAACTGGAATATATCTGCAGCACCATTCTGAATTTCATGGATGGGAACTAGCTCCGAAATGTGCATTTTTACTGCCGGACCCAGGCAGCTTTCTAAACAAACAATCCTATGAAGATTTTGGTAACCGGCGGGCTCGGCTATATCGGCTCGCATACGGCAGTTGAGTTGCAACAGGCCGGTCACGAAGTCGTGATCATCGACAACTGCTCCAATTCCGACGAATCCGTCCTGAAAGGAATAGCGGCCATTACCGGACAGCGTCCGGAGTTCGAGCGGCTGGACCTTAGGGATAAGGCGGCCGTACACGACTTTTTTGAGGAATACCCCGAGGTGGAAGGAGTGATCCATTTCGCAGCATCCAAAGCAGTGGGTGAGAGTGTGGAAAAACCCCTGCTGTATTACGAGAACAACCTGGGGACGCTGGTGTATCTGTTGCAGGAGCTCAGTGCAAGGCCCAGCGCCCGCTTTATTTTCAGTTCGTCCTGTACGGTTTATGGCCAGGCCGACGAACTGCCCATAGGAGAAGATGCCCCGGTAAAACCGGCTGAATCGCCCTATGGGAACACAAAGCAGGTAGGAGAGGAGATCATCCGGGATACCTGCAGGGTGACGCCCCGCCTTGCCGCCATTTCGCTCCGGTACTTTAATCCGATCGGTGCGCACCCCTCGGCAGCCATCGGAGAGCTGCCCCTCGGTGTTCCCCAGAACCTGGTACCCTTTATCACACAAACCGCGGCCGGGCTGCGGGAGAAACTTTCCGTTTTTGGCAACGACTATCCAACGCCGGACGGCACCTGCATCCGGGATTACATCCATGTTGTGGACCTGGCCAAGGCCCATGTAATGGCCCTGGAGCGTCTGCTGGCTGCGAAGAATAAGTCGAATTACGAAGTGTTCAACCTGGGGACCGGCACAGGGAGTTCCGTGTTGGAAGTGATCCAGAGTTTTGAGCGCGTTTCCGGCCAAAAACTCAATTATTCCTTTGCAGACCGGCGGTCCGGGGATGTGGTGAGCGCCTATGCGGATACGCGACTGGCCAATGACGAACTGGGATGGAAGGCAACCCACAGCCTGGATGACGCCGTGGCATCGGCCTGGGCCTGGGAGCAAAAAATACGCGGCCTGAAACCCTGATGGTCCCGGCAGGATTTCGCATATTTGGAAAAACCTAATAAACCCTCTTTTATGAATCGATTTGCTTTGGCTGCCTTGCTGTGCTGTGTTGCGCTGCAAGGGTTCGCCCAGAAAACCTATCTGCACTGCGGCGGCCTGATCGACGTTGCGGCCGGTAAACGGCAGACCGCCAAGACCCTGATCGTCGAAAACAACCGCATCCTGGAAATCCGGGACGGATATGCGGCACCCGGAGAAGGGGATGTCCTGGTGGACCTGAAGGACCGGACCGTGCTGCCCGGCCTGACGGATATGCACGTGCACATCGAGAGCCAATCCAGCCCGGATACCTACATCAAGCGGTTTACCATGAACCCCGCCGATATCGCCTTTGAGGCCGCAAGTTATGCCGAGAGCACCCTGATGGCCGGCTTTACCACGGTCCGCGACCTGGGGGGCACCGGCGTTAATATCGCACTGAGAAAGGCCATAGACAAGGGGTTGACCCCCGGCCCGCGGCTTTACACGGCCGGAAAGTCGATCGCCACTACGGGCGGACATGCGGATCCGACCAACGGCCGTCGCCTGGATGAACTCGGGGATCCCGGGCCGAAGGAAGGGGTGGTAAATTCCCCGGAAGAGGGGCGCAAAGCCGTTCGGCAACGATACAAGGAAGGCTCGGACGTTATTAAGATCACTGCGACCGGAGGGGTCCTGAGCGTGTCCAAGAACGGTCAGAATCCCCAGTTTACGGTAGAGGAGATCCGCGCAATCACTGAAACGGCTGCCGACTACGGCATGCTGACCGCAGCTCATGCTCACGGGGACGAAGGCATGCAGCGGGCCATTCGCGGAGGCATCCGCACCATTGAACACGGGACGCTGATGAGCGAGCAGACCATGGCCCTGATGAAAGAGCACGGCGTATACCTGGTGCCGACCATCTCGGCCGGCAAAACGGTAGCCCAATTGGCCGAAAAGCCCGGCTATTACCCGGAAGTCGTGGCCGTAAAGGCGCGCGCCATCGGGCCGCAGATCCAGGATATGTTTGCAAAGGCCTACAAGCTGGGCGTACCTATCGCTTTTGGAACGGACGCCGGGGTATTTCCCCACGGCCAGAACGCCATGGAATTCGGATATATGGTGGAGGCCGGCATGCCGGCGGCAGAGGCGCTGAAATCGGCCACTATCACCTGTGCGCAGCTACTGGGGACAGCAGGGGAACTGGGCCAGCTCAAAGCGGGCTTCCTGGCTGATATCATCGCTGTCAACGGGAATCCGCTGGACGATATCGGTGTGATGAAATCGGTGTCTTTTGTAATGAAGGACGGCAAGATCTACAAACAGTAAGCTTCCATTTTCCCATCGTGTCATAAGGGATAAACCGGTGAATGCGGACCTGAACAATGCCGTGGCCATCATCGCTTCCGCCAGGCAGGCGGAACGACTCCCCGATGTGCTGCTCCAGCTCAATAAGGATTTCCAGCGGGCCGGGCTGCCTCCATTGACTAAGGGCATAGCCTCCGAAGTCACGGAATCGGACGCGGATTTGGCCCGGCTGCTTCAGGAACGTCTGTACCAGCTGTTGATGGAAAATTTTGACGGCTATTTGAACCTGATGTACTCGGTGGACGTACCACAACGAATTTTTAGGGAGCTCCGCATAACGGATGCTGTGGAGGTTGCGCGTCAGATGGCCACCGCAATCCTGGTTCGCGAATGGCAGAAAGTGAGGATGAGAGCGGGCCTGGAACCAGGCATGTAAAGGGATGGTTGTATCCGACTGAAATGTTGTATTTTTGATTAATTATTTCCTACGAGGTACACAAAAGGTATTGATGGATAAATATTCCTTCCTGAACGCGGCTCACACCGCTTTTTTTTCAGACCTATACGAGCGCTACCTGACCCACCCGGACAGTGTGGAGCCAAGCTGGCGCGCCTTTTTCCAGGGGTTTGACTTTGGCATGGAAAGCGCCCTGGACGAGCTGGGGATCGACGCCTCGGCCGGGGTGGTGCGTACGGCTGCCGGCGGAGAAGTGGCCATGCCGGAATCCCTTCACAAGGAATTTCAGGTAGTGCGTCTGATCGACGGCTACCGCAGCAGGGGCCACCTTTTCACCAAAACGAACCCTGTGAGGGAGCGGCGCAAATACTCCCCCACACTGGATATCGAAAACTTCGGCCTGGACGCCTCCGACCTGGAAACCGTGTTCAGCGCCGGGGATGTAATCGGCCTGGGCCCGACGCCGCTCAAAAATATTATCACGCACCTGCAGCGTATTTACTGCGACGCCATCGGCGTGGAGTACATGTACATCCGCAAACCGGAGCTCGTACAGTGGATGCAGGAACGCCTCAACATCAACGACAACCATCCCGACTTCGATTCGGACCGGAAAAAACACATCCTGAAGAAGCTAAACGAGGCCGTAGCCTTTGAGAGCTTCCTCCATACCAAATATGTCGGCCAGAAGCGGTTTTCCCTGGAAGGCAACGAATCCCTGATCCCTGCCCTGGACGCCATCGTCGAACGGGCCGCGGAACTGGGCGTCCGGCAGTTCGTCATGGGCATGGCCCACCGGGGAAGGCTTAACGTACTCACCAACATTTTCGGGAAACCGGCCGAGGATATCTTCAGCGAATTCGACGGAAAGGACTACGAACAGGAGATCTTTGACGGCGACGTAAAATACCATTTGGGCTGGACCTCCGAGCGCAAGACCGATTCGGGAGCTTCCATCAATATGAACATCGCTCCGAACCCGTCCCACCTGGAAACGGTAGGAGCGGTAGTGGAAGGGATTACGCGGGCCAAACAGGACCAGCATTTTCCAGAGGATTTCTCCAAAGTCCTGCCCATTGTGGTGCACGGGGATGCCGCCATAGCCGGACAGGGGATCGCTTACGAGCTGGTGCAGATGGCAAGCCTGGACGGGTACCGCACCGCGGGGACCATCCATATGGTGGTCAACAACCAGATCGGATTTACCACCAATTACCTGGATGGCCGGAGTTCCACTTATTGTACCGACGTGGGAAAGGTAACACTGAGTCCGGTATTGCACGTAAATGCGGACGATCCCGAAGCAGTGGTCCACGCCTCCCTGTTCGCCCTGGAATACCGCATGCGCTTTCAGCGCGACGTGTTCCTGGACCTGCTGGGGTATCGCAAGTACGGCCACAATGAAGGCGACGAACCGCGCTTTACCCAACCCAAGCTCTACAAGGCCATTGCCAAGCACCGGAATCCCAGGGAGATCTACGCCGCCAAATTGATAGCCGAAGGGGTAATCGACCAGGAGTACGTAGACCGTCTGGAGCAGGATTACAAAGCCAGCCTGGAAGCGGAACTGGAAGACAGCCGCAAGGAAGACAAGACCCGGATCACGGCTTTCATGGCGGACGAGTGGAGTGGCTTTGAGAATGTGCGCGAATGGGAGATGATGGACCGGGTGGATACCACCATAGCGCGCAAAAAGCTCGATGCGATCGCCGAAGTGATCACCAGGCTGCCCGAAGGCAAGAAATTCCTGAGGAAAGTGGAACGCCTGGTAGGCGATCGCCATAAAATGTATTTTGAGACCAATCAACTGGATTGGGCCATGGGCGAATTGCTCGCCTACGGCTCGCTGCTGCAGGCCGGATTTGGCGTGCGGATTTCCGGCCAGGATGTGGAAAGGGGTACCTTCTCGCACCGGCACGCGGTCATGAAAGTGGAGGAAAGCGAAGAAGAAGTGCTCCTGCTCAATCATCTGTCGGAGGAACAGGGGGAATTCAGCATATACAATTCCCTGCTGTCAGAATACGGGGTAGTGGGCTTTGAGTACGGCTAT
>JBNKHB010000045.1:0-13894 GCA_050290125.1 Robiginitalea sp. | reverse complement strand
TGGGGAAACGCATCGTGGAACATGGGATCGCCATGATTTCCGAAATCGGCTTTGAGCAATTCAACTTCCGGAAATTGGGAGAGCGAATAGGCTCGAATGAAAGTTCGCTTTATCGATATTTTGAGAATAAGCATATGTTCCTCATGTACATTACTTCCTGGTACTGGGGCTGGCTGGAATACCGGCTGGTACTGACCACCTTCAGTGTCCCGGATCCGGCTGACAAACTCAAGGCGGCCATTGAGGTGCTTACCAGGCCGGTTGAAGTGGATACCACCTTCGCACACGTCAACGAGGTTGCCCTGAACCGTATCGTAGTGAACGAGTATTCGAAGGCATTTCTGACCAAGGAAGTGGATAAGGAGAACAAGGAAGGATATTTTAAAGTCTATAAACGGTTGGTTGCTCGCCTGAGCGATATGATCGTGGAGGTGAAAAAGGACTATCCCTATGCCAAGAGCCTTGCCAGCGCTATCCTGGAAGGTTCCCACCACCAGTATTTTCTCAAGGAGCATTTCCCGTCTCTGACCGATTGTTCCGAGTCCGGTAAACATGCGGATTTTTTCAAACACCTGGTTTTTGCCACCCTATCCTAAGAACTTTATGAAGCAAGCAATCATGACGTCCTGGCAACGCCTGCTGGGGCTGCTCACTCTGGAAAAAAAGGATATTTTACAGATCTTTTACTATGCGGTCTTCGCTGGCCTGGTAAACCTCTCCCTGCCGTTGGGGATCCAGGCGATCATCAACCTGATCCAGGGCGCCCAGGTGAGCACCTCCTGGGTGGTGCTGGTGATCCTGGTGACGCTTGGGGTTGCCTTTGCGGGAACCCTGCAGTTGATGCAGATCCGGATCATCGAGAATCTGCAGCAGAAGATCTTTACCCGCGCCTCGTTTGAGTTTTCATACCGCTTCCCGAAGATCCGGATGGGGGAACTTTCCAAATATTATCCCCCGGAACTCGCCAACCGCTTTTTTGATACGCTAACCGTACAGAAGTCGCTGGCCAAGATCCTGGTGGATTTTCCGGCGGCCCTCTTGCAGATCGTACTGGGTCTGTTGCTGCTGTCCCTGTACCATCCCTTCTTTATCGTTTACGGCCTGCTCTTGTTGTTGCTGATCTACGGGGTGTTTAAATACACGGCCCAGAAAGGCTTCCAGACCAGCCTGGAAGAGTCCAAGAACAAATACCGGGTAGCGCACTGGATCCAGGAGGTAGCCCGCAGTATTGTGAGCTTTAAACTATCCGGGCGCACGACCCTTGCCGTGGATAAGAACGATCAACTGGTATCCGACTACCTGGACGCGCGGGAAGGACATTTCCGGATCCTGGTATTGCAATTCATCCAAATGATCGGATTTAAGGTCCTGGTAACGGCCGGCTTATTGCTGATCGGTGGGCTGCTGGTACTCAATCAGGAGATGAATATCGGGCAATTCGTAGCGGCGGAGATCATTATCCTTTTGGTAATCAGCTCGGTGGAGAAGCTCATCCTGGGGCTGGAAACATTTTACGACCTGCTTACTTCCCTGGAGAAACTGGGGCAGGTAGTGGATAAGGAGCTCGAATCCCAGGAGGGGGAAGAGCCTATTACAACCGAGAACGAGCTGCGGATTGAACTCAAGGACGTCTCCTACTACGTACCCGGAAGGGACAAACGGATCGTGCGGGATGTGAACCTGGTGCTGGAGCCCGGTAGCACCACCCTGTTATCCGGTCCTGCCGGGTCTGGTAAAACCACATTGCTCCGGCTTATCGCAGGCATCCTGGAACCGGACAACGGTCAGATCTTTGTAAATAACACCTCGCTGAAAGGCGTAAGGCTAAATCATTTCAGGTCTTTTGTCGGACAATCCCTGCCTGAGGAATCCCCGTTTGAGGGAACGCTTCTGGATAACCTGACCTTCGGTGATCCCGAGATCTCGATGGAACGGGTATACTGGGCGCTTGAAAAGACCAAATTGCTGGAATTCGTTAAAGAACAACCCCAGGGCCTGAAAACGATGCTATATCCGGAGGGACGTCAGATCCCCTATGTGATCGCCAAGAAGATCGTGCTGGCGCGCAGCATCATAAACGCACCGAAGTTGCTGGTGCTTAAGGATCCGCTGGATCAATTCGATGCGTCCGAAGCTGCCGAGATCATGGCATTCCTGTCGGACCCTCAAAACGGTTGGACACTGGTGGTGGTAAGCGCCAATCCGGACTGGGCCGGGCACTGCGCAGACCGATTGATCATGAACGATGGTGCATTGAAAAACTCCTGAACCATGTTGAACATTACTCATAATAACGTCAATAAACAGGTAGACCTTGGACAGTTCAAGGCGGCCCGGAAAGCCTTTCGCAGAAGGCACTACAAATACTTTAATCGCTTTCTGATGGCCTTTGCGGGGATCGGGATCGTTATCCTGTTCCTTCCCTGGACCCAGGTAATCAGCGGGGACGGCTACCTTACTACCCTGAATCCGGAGCAGCGCCCGCAGACCATTCAATCCCCAATTCCCGGACGCATCGAAAAGTGGTTCGTGCGGGAAGGCGATTTTGTGGAGGAGGGCGATACCATCCTGTTCATCTCCGAGGTCAAGAACGAATACTTTGACCCGCAACTCATGGAGCGCACCCAGCAGCAGATATCCGCCAAGAGCCGTTCCGTTGTCTCATATCAGGACAAAGTAGGGGCCCTGGAGGTGCAGATCTCCGCCCTGGCCCGCGAACAGCGGCTCAAGGAGGAACAGAGCGAGAACAAACTCCGGCAGGCAGCCCTGAAGGTGAAGAGCGACAGCATTGATTTGCTGGCCGCGGAAACCGCCCTAGCCATTGCGCAGCGGCAATACGACCGGATTGCCCAATTGAATGAGGAGGGCCTGAAATCCCTGACGGACCTGGAGGAAAAGCGGCTGAAACTGCAGGAGTCCCAGGCCAAGCGAATCTCACAGGAAAACAAATTGCTCGCCAGCAGGAATGAGGCGATCAATGCGCGCGTGGAGATCGAACGTGTCCAGGCGGAGTATTCCGATAAGATTTCCAAGGCGCGCAGCGACCTGTATGCCGCCCAGTCCGGCCAGTTTGAAACCGAGGCCCAGGTTTCAAAGCTGGAGAATGAATTTGCCAATTACCGTCGCCGAACGGACCTGCACTATATCCGGGCGCCGCAGGCAGGGTATATCAACAAGGCATTGCAATCCGGCCTGGGAGAAACCTTTAAGGAGGGCGACCGGCTGGTGAGCATCATGCCGTCCCGGTTCGATATGGCAGTGGAGACCTTTGTGAATCCCATCGATTTGCCGTTGCTCTCCGTCGGTGCGCCGGTCCGGATTCAATTCGACGGCTGGCCGGCCATTGTGTTCAGCGGCTGGCCCAATGTATCCTACGGCACCTTTGGCGGCAGGGTGGTGGCCATTGAACGCTATATCAGCGAGAATGGCAAATACCGGGTCTTGATCGCCCCCGATCCGGAGGAGGAGTCCTGGCCGGAGGCGTTGCGGGTAGGGTCGGGCGCCAGTACCCTGGCGCTCTTGCAGGACGTGCCGATCTGGTACGAGCTCTGGCGGCAACTCAACGGCTTCCCGCCGGATTATTACCAGGCATCTCAAACTGCCTCAAACGCACCGGTAAAATGAGGCGGTGGAGTTTGAAAATACTGTTGGCGGCATTCCTGGTCCCACTGGGCAGCCTCGCGCAGGCGGACAGCCTGGAGCTGGGCTACAGGGAGTACCTGGCCTATGTCAAGAACTTTCATCCGGTAGCCAGGCAGGCAGGACTCCTGCTGGATGCCGCCGAGGCGGAGTTGCTCCGGTCAAGAGGCGGTTTTGATCCGAAACTGGAGGTAGACCTGGAGCGGAAGGAATTTAAGGGGACGGAGTATTACGACCGTCTCAATGCCACCTTTAAGGTGCCTACCTGGTTCGGGATCGAACTCAAGGGCCAATTCGAGCAGAACGAAGGCGACTTTATCAATCCTGCAGAAAGCTTACCGACGGACGGCCTTTACAGTGCGGGGGTATCCGTGGATGTAGGCCGGGGTTTGTGGATCAACCAGCGGATGGCTACCCTGCGCAAAGCCAGGTTCTTCATGGAACAGAGCAAGGCGGAACAGGAGTTGTTGCTCAACGACATCTTGTTCGAAGCGTCCAGGGCTTATTTTGGCTGGGTGCGTGCCCACCGCGACCTGAACGTGTACCGGGAATTTCTGGAGAATGCCCAGCGCAGGTACCAGGGGATCGTTCGCAGCGCCCAGGCGGGGGATCTGGCGTCCATCGATACGGTGGAGGCGGGGATTGCCCTTCGAAACCGCGAATTGGGCCTGGAACAGGCCCGGATCGGGATGCTCAAGGCTGCATTGGAGGTTTCCAATTTCCTGTGGTTGGACGGAAATGTACCCTTGGAGATCAGGGAAGGCGTCCGTCCGGAAACCGATCCCGAGCGCTCCGTGCAGCGCACCCTGGGATTGCGGGACTGGGTTCCGGACAGCCTGGATCTGATGGCGCATCCTAAAATGCGTTCCCTGGAGAACAAGATCCGCAGCCTGGAAGTGGACCGGCGCCTGAAGGCGAATCAACTATTGCCGCAAATAAGCCTGGAATACAATTTCCTGACGGAGACCCCGCGGGAGTTGAGGACCTATACCACGCAGGATTATAAAGGCGGGCTTACCTTTCGCATGCCTTTGTTCTTGCGTAAGGAGCGCGGGGCGCTGAAACTCGCCAGGGTTAAAGTGGAGGAAGCCGGCCTGGAACGCCTGAATGCCCAGCTCAGCCTCCGGAATAAGGTGTTGGCTCTTTATAGCGAAACCGAGTCCCTGGGAAGGCAATTCTTCCTGGGGGAAACCATTGCCGGAGATTACCAGCGCCTGTTGGATGCCGAGGAGCGGAAGTTCGGGTTTGGGGAGAGCTCGTTGTTTTTGGTGAACACCCGGGAGAGCCGCCTGATCGATGCGCGCCTCAAGGTAAATGAGTTGCAGAACAAGCGCCTGGAGACCCAGGCAAAACTATTCCGGATGCTGGCCATCATTCCGGAACTTGCAATGGATAACGAAGGAGTAAATGGCACGTAACCTAACGGCAACCATCCGCGAAACCGGCTTCCTGATCGCCGGGATGTTTTCCGCTGCTTTTGGCCTGGAAAGCTTCCTGCTGCCCAACCGGTTTATCGACGGCGGTGCTACGGGAATTTCGCTATTGATTGCGGAACTCACACAGATTCCGCTTTACCTGATCATCATTGCGGTGAACATCCCCTTTCTGGTATTCGGGTATCGCGTTGTTGGCCGTTCCTTTGTGGTCAAGGCAACTGCCGCCATCCTTGGACTGGCACTGTTCCTGGCTTTTTTCCCCTTTCCGGAAGTAACGGAAGATCGTTTGTTGGTGGCCGTTTTCGGTGGTTTTTTCCTTGGGGCCGGGATTGGTTTGTCCATTAGGGGGGGCGGCGTGCTGGACGGAACCGAGGTGCTGGCCATTTACCTCAGCCGGAAACTCCGGGTGAAGATCGGGGATATCATTATCCTGATCAACCTCGTAATTTTCCTGGCTGCGGCCTACCTGCTTTCCGTGGAAGCTGCCCTGTATTCCCTCCTCACCTATCTCGCCGCCTCCAAAACCCTGGATTTTGTGGTGGACGGGATCGAGGAATACACTGGGGTGACGATCATTTCGCCGGAAAGCGACCGGATCCGTGCCATGATCATCGACAAACTGGGTCGGGGCGTTACGCTAATTCCCGTTCGGGGGGGATACCCGAAACATGGGGAATACCAGGGATACGAGGCCGTGTATACGGTAATCACAAGGCTCGAGATCACCAAACTTTACCGCGAACTGGACCAGATTGACAACGGCGCTTTTGTGATCATGAGCCGCATTAGCGATACCCGTGGCGGGATGATCAAAAAGCGGCATTTGTAAGGTTCCCGTCCCATTCGCGCCTATTGGTACCCAAGCCAGAAATGAATTTATGCCCATACCATCAATAGCCTCCAAGCCTGGTAAAACTGGCGCCCATTGGGTGGGCCTTGCCCTGGAAGCGGGTATGGCCTACCCTGAATATAAAGCCCTGGTTGCCGATCAGGTTGCAAAGGGGGTCACTTCCGGTCCGGAGCAAAGCGAATCCAGGATCCATTATACCCTTATGAACGACCGGCGCATGGCGCGATGGGACAAAAAGTTGCAATTGCCCCGGGATTTGCGCCAGAGGCTGGCCGCCCTCGGCAATCGGCGTATCTGGCTGGTATTAACGGAGAGTTGGTGCGGGGATGCGGCCCCCGTGCTGCCCGTAATGGCGGCCTTTGAGAAGGCGAGTCCGGCCCTGGAATTGCGCATCGCCTTTAGGGACGAGCACCCGGAACTTATCCGGGCATTTCCGACGGACGGTGCCCTTGCCATCCCCAAATTTCTGGTGGTCCGCCCGGAATCCCAGGAGGTATTGGGTAGCTGGGGCCCCCGCCCTTCGGAGCTCATGGAGCAAGTGCGCGCCTATAAGGCACGGCACGGGAAGCTCAGCCCGGAATTCCGGGAAGAATTGCAAAAATGGTACAACAGGGATAAGGGAGCGGCCATCATCCGGGAACTGGAACCGCTTACTTTCCTATGAACAGGTAGGTAATGGTCCCTTTCTGGGAGCTGCGCGTGGAAGAACTAAAGCGGGCCCTGAGCGCGTACTGGATGGCATTGTCCACCAGGCAGCCGTTCGCGGTGCTGGAGCTGCTCGCATTAAAATCGGCCTGGATCACGTAGCCCAGGTTGTCCACTTCAATGTTGATCACCACCTTGCCTCCTTCGATACAAGTATAGATTGGGGGCGGGAGCTCGTAGGCGTTGCGGTCTACCAGCGAATAGGAGATGGAGGTGCGCCGGTCCTTCAGATAATTGGTGTACTCTTTTTTCTCGGCCTCCTTTTCACCGAGCATCTGCTTGTTTTCCTCCCGCTTTTGGGCGAGCTCTTTCAGGGTGCTGGCGTATTCGCCGTCATCCGAAAATCCGTCAGGGTCGTTCTCCGCATTGGCCGCGCGCTCTTCCAAAATCTCATCCAGGGTTTTTAGCGGTTCGGGATTGCCGTAGGTGGGTTTGGCGGTTTCGTTAAAGGCCATGTGGCTCTTAATGGCCTCCCCTTCTGCCTGCTCCTCCGGCTCCGGTATTTCTTCCAGCAGGGTCTCCAGGTCTTCCTCGGAAAGGCTCATTTCAATCACGTACTCCTCCTTCTCGCTCTGCCCCAGGTGAATGTTGAACAGGGTCAATACAATGATGCCCAGCGAAAAGCCGGTGATGATCAGTGATAATTGACTGCGCGTAAGATTCATATTCCTATAACAGCATTTATGCCGTATTATTATTAGTTTTCCCGTACTTCCGGTTCAAAACCCGCCTGTCGGAACGCCTCGCGGAATGCCTGGGGGGTTAGCCCTTTATTTACGGAGTAAGGCCCTATTTTGGTTCTTTTAAGGGCAGAAAGATAGGCGCCGGAACCCAGCGCCTTGCCAAAATCATGCGCCAGCGACCGGATATAGGTGCCTTTGCTGCAGGCCACGCGGAAGTCGATCTCGCGGGGCAGGTCCATCCTGGTGATCTCAAATTCGTGGATTTGTACCGTGCGTTCCGGGACCTCCACTTCCTGGCCCTTCCGGGCGTATTCATAGAGCCGCTTCCCGTCCTTTTTTATCGCGGAAAATACGGGGGGGCGCTGACGGATTTCGCCGGTAAAGCTACGGGCGGTCTCGAGGATCAGCTCTTCGGTAAGATGATCGGTGGGGAAATCCCCTTCCGGCGGTGTCTCCAGATCATAGGAAGCGGTTACGGCCCCCAGTCGGATGGTCCCCGTATACTCTTTGGGAAGGGCTTGTAATTCCGGGATGGTCTTGGTTTTTTTACCGGTGCAGATCAGCAGCAAACCGGTGGCCAGCGGATCCAGGGTCCCGGCGTGTCCCACTTTGAGCTTTTTCAGGGAGAAAGCGCGCCTGAGCGTCCATTTGACCGCATTCAGGGCCTGGAATGAAGACCATTCATAGGGTTTGTCGATCAGTAAGATCTGACCGTCCACATAAGATTGTCGGTTGAAATCCAAAACAAAAGAGGTGACTCAGGGGGCCAGCCACAGTCCTGTTGCCAGGGCCAACAGGCCGACCAGCAAACAATATACGGCAAAATAGGTTAGTTTGCTGTTCCGCACCAGCCGGATCATCCAGGTACAGGCCAGCAGGCCCGCTACAAATGCGGCTACAAAACCCGCACCCATGCTCCAGATGTTCTCGCTGTGGAAACTGAGGTCCCCGCTCAGGATGTCCTTGGCGATTTTTCCAAGGATCAGGGGCACGACCATCAGGAAGGAGAACCGGGCGGCTTTGCGTTTGTCCACCCCGAGCAACACGCTGGTGGCAATGGTAGCACCGCTGCGGGAGATACCCGGCAGCATCGCTACCGCCTGGGCGCCACCAATGATGAGGGAGTCCCAGAAGGAGACCGTTCGATCGGTCTTTTTGGCGCGGTCCGCCAGAAAAAGCAGTACGGCGGTTACCAGCAGCATGCCGCCCACAAAGGCGATATTGCCCCCGAAAAACGCCTCCAGTTGCTCTTCGAACAACAGCCCCACCAGGGCGGCCGGGATCATGGAAAGCACGATCTTCAGGGAAAAACGGGTTTCTTCGTTGTCGCGGAATTTCAATAGTCCGCTAAGGATTTCCCAGACGTCCTTCCGGTAGACGACCAGGGTGCTCAGAGCCGTGGCAAAGTGCAGTACTACCGTAAAGAGCAGACTTTCTTCGGGCACCGAAGTATCCCCCAGCAAAGCTTTTCCCAGCTCCAGGTGGCCGCTTGAAGAAACGGGCAGGAATTCGGTCAGGCCCTGAATGATGCCCAGGATAATGGCGTCGATCAGTTCCAACGGCCTTACTTGGATTTCTTTTTATGCGGATTGGCCAGGATGGCGTATACCTGCAGGCCCAAACCGATAAGTACCAGGGTAGGGGCCAGCCGGATGCGCCGGAAGTTGAAGATCTCGGGGTTGAATACCTCCGGATTATCATTGCCGCCGCCTGCCATCAGGATATATCCCAGGGCGATCAGCCCCAGGCCGATAAACATAATGGTGTAGTTCTTTTTGCGGAAAATGAATTCCCGCTGGTTCTGGGGAGAGGTATTGCCCTTGTTCTTCTTACTCATAGCGCAAAGGTAATGATCTGCCTTGAAATCAATAATATAAATCGTCCGTCCTGAGGTTGAGGAACCGCTGGGTGGCGAAGTAGGTGCTGACCAGGGAGATCACCACGCCCAGCAGCAATACGGATCCGAAGAGCACCCCCAGGTTCACCGGGTCCTCCAGCAGGCCCAGTTCCGGGAAATTGCCGTCCAGGTAGAATAACAGCCCGTAAAGTGCCGCAAGGGCCAGGATAGCTCCGAAGATCCCCAGTTTGATATTCGTCCAGATAAAGGGCTTCCGGATAAAGGCCTTGGTGGCCCCCACCATTTGCATGGTCTTGATGATAAAGCGTTTGGAATAGATGGAAAGCCGGATGGAGGAGTTGATCAGCAGCACGGCGATGAGCGTAAACACGGCGGAAGCCACAAGGATCCCGAAGCCGATGCGCCGGGCATTCTCCGTAAGCAGGGCGATGGTGGGCCGGTCGTAACTCACCTCTTCCACAAAGGACCGTTGCTCCAGGTCCGCAGCGATGGAATCGATCTGCACAGGGCTCACAAAGGCCGCATTCAGTTGCACGTCGATGGAATTCTTAAGTGGGTTATACCCCAGGAAATCCATAAAATTCTCCCCGATATCCTCGCTGTGTTGCTCGGCCGCTTCTTCCTTTGAAACGTAGACCGCCGATTTGGTGAACTCCGAAAGCACCAGGCTTTTCTGCAGCTGGTCGATATCCACCTGGTTGGCAGCATCTTTAAAGAACACGGAAATGGTCACCTGTTCCTTAAAGTGGTCCCCCAGTTTTTTGGTGTTCATCACCAGCAGGCCCAGGATGCCCAGCAGGAACAAAACGAGTCCGATGCTCAGGGTAACGGAGAAATAGGAGGAGATGAGTTTCCGCTTCTGATAGCGCTCAAAGGACTTGCTCATAGGCGGGTATACAATGAGTTCACACCCCCAAAAATAGGAAAGTAAATGGATTCCGATTATTTTTGCGGGGAAATAACAAGCGGGGCGTTCCTCCCGCAGTTTACCCGCAGACATGCACTATAATTTCCAGGAGATAGAGCCCAAATGGCAGGATATTTGGCGTAGGGATAAGACCTTTAAGGCAGAATTCCCGTCCGACAAGCCCAAATTCTACGCCCTCACCATGTTTCCGTACCCTTCGGGAGCGGGCCTGCACGTAGGCCACCCGCTGGGGTATATCGCCTGCGATATCTATGCGCGCTTTATGCGCCACCAGGGGTACAACGTACTGCAGCCCATGGGCTACGATTCCTTCGGACTGCCGGCGGAACAGTACGCCATTCAGACCGGGCAGCACCCGGCGCGCACCACCGAGGTGAATATCAAGCGCTACCGGGAGCAATTGGACGAGCTCGGCTTCTCTTATGACTGGGACCGGGAAGTGCGCACTTCCAATCCCCGTTACTACCGCTGGACGCAATGGGTGTTTATGCAGTTGTTCAACAGCTGGTACAACCGGGATACCGACAAGGCGGAACCGATCGAGACCCTGGTGGCAGCCTTTGAAGCGAGCGGGAATGCCGGGGTATCCGCGGCCTGCGATACGGATGTGCCGATGTTCGGTGCAACGGAATGGAAGGCTTTTTCAGAAGCCGAACGCCAGCGGGTCCTCTTGAAATACCGCCTTACCTACCTGGCCGAGGCGGAGGTGAACTGGTGCCCGGAACTGGGCACGGTGCTCGCCAACGACGAGGTGGTGAACGGGGTCAGTGAGCGGGGCGGGTATCCCGTCATCCGCAAGAAGATGACCCAGTGGATGATGCGCATCACCGCCTATGGCCAGCGACTGCTGGACGGCCTGGACACCATCGACTGGCCGCAACCCCTGAAGGATTCGCAGACCAACTGGATCGGCCGCTCGGAAGGGGCCTCAGCGGTCTTTAAGACGGTACCGGACGCGCATCAGGAAACATCCTTTGACATTGAGGTATTCACCACCCGGCCGGACACCATCTTCGGGGTGAGCTTTATGACGCTGGCCCCCGAACACGAGCTGGTCGCAAAGATCACCACGCCGGAACAACGCTCCGAAGTGGAAGCGTACGTGGAAGCTACCTCCCGCCGCTCCGAGCGGGAGCGCATGGCCGACGTGAAAACGGTTTCCGGGGCCTTTACGGGGGCGTATGCCGCGCACCCGCTGACCGGGGAAAAGGTGCCGGTCTGGATCGGTGACTATGTGCTGGCCGGATACGGTACTGGGGCCGTTATGTCCGTACCCTGCGGGGACCAGCGCGACTACGATTTTGCCAAACACTTCCAGCTTCCCATCCCGAATATCTTCGAGGGGGTTTCCATTGAGGAGGAGGCTTTTGAGGACAAGGCCTCGGCGGTGATCGCCAATTCGGATTTTATCAGCGGCCTGGGTCAGAAGGAAGCGAGCCGGAAGGTCATAGAGGCCCTGGAGGCCAGGGGCCTGGGTACCGGCACGGTAAATTATCGGCTCCGCGATGCGGTTTTCAGCCGGCAGCGCTACTGGGGGGAACCCTTCCCGGTCTACTACGACGCAGAGGGATTGCCCCGCCTGCTCCCGGAGCACTGCTTGCCGTTGGAACTGCCGGAGGTGGAGAAATACCTGCCCACCGAGACCGGCGAGCCGCCCCTGGGGAACGCCAGCCGCTGGGCCTGGGATACGGAAGCCGAAGCCGTAACGGACAACGCGCGCATTGATCATAAAAACGTATTTCCGCTGGAGCTGAATACCATGCCGGGCTGGGCGGGAAGCTCCCAGTATTTCAACCGGTACATGGACCCGCGTAATGACGAGGCCCTGGTATCTGCCGAGGCCATCGGGTACTGGCGGGACGTGGACCTGTACATCGGCGGCAGCGAACACGCCACCGGGCATTTGCTCTATTCCCGATTCTGGCAGAAGTTCATGTACGACCGCGGCTGGGTGCCGGTGGACGAATACGCCCGCAAGCTGATCAACCAGGGGATGATCCTGGGGACCAGTGCGGTGATCTACCGCAAGCGGGGAACACAAACCTATCTGAGCCGCAACCTGGGGGCTCACGCGGAGGTGGATGAGATCCGGGTGGATGTTGGCCTGGTAAACGCCTCGGACGAGGTGGATATCAACCGCCTGCAGGCATGGCAGCCTCAGTTTGCGGAGGCCGAGTTTGTTCTGGAGAACGGCGTTTTTTACGCGGGGAGGGAAGTCGAAAAGATGTCCAAATCCAAATACAACGTCGTAAATCCCGACCAGATCTGCGAGGAGTACGGGGCCGACGCCCTGCGCCTCTACGAAATGTTCCTGGGTCCGCTGGAGCAGTCCAAGCCCTGGAATACGGCGGGCCTCAGCGGGGTGGCCGGCTTTATGAAGAAATTCTGGAAGCTCTACCACCAGGGTGCGGACGGCGCCTTTGAAGTGCAGGAAGGGGAGCCCTCCGCAGATAACCTTAAATCCCTGCACAAGGCGATCAAGAAGGTAACCGAAGACATCCGGGAGTTCTCCTTCAATACTTCGGTCTCCACCTTTATGATCTGCGTGAATGAATTGACGGCGCAGAAATGCCGGGAGCGCAAGGTATTGGAGCCCCTGGCTATTTTAATTGCGCCCTATGCGCCCCACATTGCGGAGGAACTCTGGCAAAAGCTCGGCCATACGGAGTCCATCGCCCATGCCCCGTACCCGGTTGTTGAGGAACGCTACCTGGTGGAAAGCACCAAGGAATATCCTATTTCCTTTAACGGGAAAATGAGGTTTACCCTGGAGCTGCCGCTGGACCTGAGCAAGGAGGAGATCGAAAAGGCGGTGATGGCCCACGAAAAAACGCAGGCACAGCTGCAGGGGCGCAGCCCCAAAAAGGTCATTGTGGTCCCGGGGCGTATCGTTAATATTGTAGGTTAATTAATTACTACCCCCATTTTTTAGGGGGTGTCGTTTGATAAATGTGTAATTTTTATCAAGCAACCCCCTCCTTTTGTCGATATTTCTTTTAAAAAAGTATTTTTTGGTTCACCTTTGATCCAGGATAACCAAACCATACGATTATGATCATCGGCGTACCCAAGGAAATCAAGAACAATGAAAGCCGTGTGGGGATGACCCCTGCGGGAGTCCTCGAATTAGTGCACCACGGACACACCGTCCATGTGCAATCCGGCGCCGGGATCGGCAGCGGATTTTCAGATGACGATTACAAGAAGGTCGGAGCCCACATCCTGGATACGATCGGGCAGGTCTATGCGCTGAGCGATATGATCGTAAAGGTGAAGGAACCCATCCGCGAGGAGTACGACCTGGTGCAAAAAGGACAGATCCTGTTCACCTATTTCCATTTTGCGTCGAGCGAGAAACTTACGCGAGCCATGATCGGCAGCAGGGCCGTATGCATCGCTTACGAAACGGTGGAGGATCCCGACGGTTCCCTGCCGTTGCTTACGCCTATGTCCGAGGTAGCGGGCAGGATGGCCATCCAGCAGGGGGCCAAGTACCTCGAGAAACCAAAGAAAGGAAAAGGCGTGTTGCTGGGCGGTGTGCCGGGCGTGCCTCCGGGACGCGTTCTGGTGCTCGGTGCGGGTACGGTAGGCATTCAGGCCGCCAAAATGGCAGCGGGCCTGGGGGCGCATGTAACGATCCTGGATGTAAACATGAAGCGGCTGAGGTACGTAAACGACGTGATGCCCAACCACGTGGTTACGGAATATTCCAACGAGTACAACATCCGGAAGCACCTGCAAACCCACGACCTGGTGGTGGGCGGCGTGCTGATCAAGGGCTCCAGGGCGCCCAAG
>JBNKHB010000044.1:0-14097 GCA_050290125.1 Robiginitalea sp. | reverse complement strand
GTCGCCTCGCGGTATCTCTGCCAGGGAACCTGTTTGGGAAAGGGCGTTGCCATGCGGGATGGCGCAACCGGATCGTCATCGTTTGGCGGGGAGCCGCCGCCGGTGCGCCAGACCGGGCTCGCCGGCTGGGCCGCCGCGCTGCTGGCGCTGGGCATTATCGGAGCCGGCTACCTGATCGGCAATACCTTCCTGAAGGGGAAGCAATTTGACCGTTTTGTAAGCGTTAAAGGCCTGTCGGAGCGGGAGGTTCCCGCGGACCTGGCGGTCTGGCCCATTAATATTGTGCTCACCGGGAACGACCTGCAAAGCCTGCGCAGCGAGATCGAAGAACAGAACGAGGCGGTCTACCGTTTCTTTACCGAGCAGGGCTTTGAGCCGTCCGAACTGACCCGCGGCGTGGTAAACATCAGCGATGCCCGGGCAAACATCTACAACAATGCCTCCCAATACAGCGCATTCCGCTATCTGGCCAAGTCGGAGCTTACCGTCCGCACTTCGGATATCGGCAAATTGCAGCGGGCGCTGAACGAATCCCTGCAATTGCTTTCCCAGGGCATCCTGTTCGGTTCCAAGAACGAGTGGCAACCCGTGGAGTATATCTTTACCGGGCTCAACGAGCTGAAGCCCGAAATGATCGAGGAGGCCACCAAGAACGCCCGGGAGGTTGCGGAGAAATTCGCGAGGGATTCGGATTCCGAGGTAGGGGAGATCCGGGTGGCGCGCCAGGGCTTGTTCACCATTAGCGACCGGGATGCCAATACCCCGCAGATCAAGCAGGTCCGGGTGGTCTCCACCATCGACTTCCAACTGGCCGACTAAGCTGCGGCTCGCCACTTTTTGAAAAATCTGCCGCCGTTCCCTGCGGTTCTAGGAGGCGCTTTCCTGCTGCTCCGTCGTGAGTTCGGTGAACAGGCTTTCCAGGTTCTTGGTCTTGCGGCTCAGTTGCAGCGTCTTGAGTTCGTGATCGTGGGCAAAGTCAAAAACCGCCGGCCGCATATCCTCTGCAGTGGTAAAACTGAGCTCATACACAAAACCACCGGTGTTCCTGACGGTCTCCAAATGGGGCAGCTGGCGAAGCAGGGCTTCTTCCACCCGGTAGTCGAACTCCACTTCAATGACCTGGGTGTCGTTGGCCCGCAGCGTATCCAGGGTGGCGTCTGCAACCAACCGTCCTTTGTTGATGATGAGTACCCGGTCGCATACCGCTTCCACTTCCTTCATGATGTGGGTAGATAGCAGGATGGTCTTATCCTTCCCGATGCTGCGGATCAGCCGGCGGATCTCCACCAGTTGGTTGGGGTCCAGGCCGGTGGTGGGCTCATCCAGGATCAGGACCTGCGGGTCGTGCAACAGGGCTGCCGCCAGGCCAACGCGCTGGCGGTATCCTTTGGAGAGCTGGCCGATCTTCTTGCCGGCTTCCGGATCCAGCCCGGTCTGGATGATGACCTCCGCGATACGGTCCTTGCCCAACCCGTAAACCGAGGCGCAGAAAGCCAGGTACTCCTTTACGTAGAGATCCAGGTACAGCGGGTTGTGTTCGGGCAGGTACCCCAGGTTGCGTTTCACCTCCTGCGGGGAGGCCTGTACGTCAAATCCGGCAACCTCAGCCGTGCCGGAGTCAGCGCGGTAATACGCCGTGAGGATTTTCATCAAAGTGGACTTCCCGGCGCCGTTGGGCCCCAAAAACCCGACTACCTCGCCTTTGCGAACCGTAAAGCTGACTTGATCAAGCGCTTGTTGCGCCCCGAACCGTTTGCTTACCGCTTCTACTCGGATGGACATGGGTATTAATGTTTGGGTAAAAATACGCAAACCGCAAGGAAAAGGAACAGCTTGCGAAATCCGCGTCAGCCGGTGCAGTCCGGAACAGCACTGCGATTCGGGATCGCTGAAGTTCCCGGGCTGCGGGATTCTCAAACTTCCTGCGGTTTCTCGAGAAAAAATGCAACGAGCCGACCAATCTGTAAACTATTTTAAAAAATTCCGGCCTTTCCGGCACATTTTCAAATTAATGCGCTACATTAGGCCCGATATTTAGATCATGAATCACACGTATTTCTGGAACGGAGCATTCTTTTACTTCTTTTTTAAGGGGAGTACGGGACCGTTGTAGTATGCATCAAAGTATAGTTTCCGGGTCCCGTTCTTAAACGGGACTTTTTTTTTAGAGAAAACGGCGTGGATAACCTAAGGACCAATGAGCGCATTGCGGATAGCCATACAAGGGGTTAAGGGCTCCAACCACCATATGGTGGCGAGGAATTACTTCAGCCAGGACATCGAACTGGTGGAGTGCCTGTACTTCCATGAATTGGTGGATGCCGTGATGGAAGGCAGGGCCGATAAGGGCGTGATGGCGATTGAGAATTCAATAGCCGGCTCCATCATCCCCAATTACAACCTGGTATGCGACAACGGCCTGCATATCATCGGAGAGTACTACCTGAATGTCCACCATCACCTGATGGTGCTTCCGGGCCAGCAATTGAACGATATCCGGGAGGTCCACAGCCATCCCATGGCCTTGCTGCAATGCCGGGAGTACCTGAAGACCCAGCCCCATATCAAGATGGTTGAGGATGTGGATACGGCCGAGACCGCCCGCAGGATACACGAAGGGCAACTCCGGGGGATTGCGGCGATCGCCCCGAAGATCGCCTCCGAATTGTACGGGCTGGATGTCTTGGCATCGGAGATACAGACCATCCGGAATAACGCCACAAGGTTTATCGTGATCAAGAAGGAGAACAAGGAATTGCCCAGGGAGGAAATCAATAAGGCGTCGGTGCGTTTTCTTACCGAGCACAAGCGGGGCAGCCTGGCCACCATGCTCAACGTAATGAGCGATTGCAACCTGAACCTGACCAAGATCCAATCGCTGCCCGTGATCGAAACCCCCTGGAAATATTCCTTCTTTGTGGACATCACCTTTAGCCAGTACGAGAATTTTGAGAAGGCCAAATCCCTGTTGTCCATCATGTCCGAAGATTTCAGGGTGCTGGGGGAATACAAAAACGCACGGGTATGATGCAGGAAGCAAATCGCCTGGAACACGTCCGGGAGTACTATTTCTCGAGGAAACTCAAAGAGGTTCGTGCCCGGATCGCAGCGGGCAGGCCCGTGATCAATATGGGCATCGGGAGTCCGGACCTGGCACCCGCTCCGGAGGTGCTGCGCACGCTATCCGAGGCCGTGACCGACCCGGGCGCGCACCAGTACCAGAGCTACCAGGGCCTGCCGGAACTGCGGCAGGCGATTGCCGGTTTTTACCAGGAAAAGTTCGGGGTTTCCCCGGACCCGGATACGGAAGTGCTTCCCCTGATGGGTTCCAAGGAGGGTATCATGCACATCAGCCTGGCTTTCCTCAATCCGGGGGACCAGGCACTGATCCCGGATCCGGGTTATCCAACCTATACCTCCGTTACCCGCCTGGCCGGAGGGGAGCCCATAACCTATGAGCTCAGCGAAGAGAACGGCTGGTTCCCGGACCTGGAGGCGCTATCGGGCCGCGACCTGAGCCGTGTGAAACTCATGTGGCTGAGTTACCCGCACATGCCCACGGGCGCAAGGGCCACCGAGGAGCAATTCCGCAATTTGGTCGCATTTGCCCGTGAACACGAGATTCTATTGGTCAATGACAATCCCTACAGCTTCGTGCTGAGCAGGGAACCGATCAGTATCCTGAAATCGGCCGGCGCCAATGACTGCGTCTTGGAGCTGAATTCCCTGAGCAAGACCTTTAATATGGCCGGTTGGCGCGTAGGGATGCTACTGGGCGCCGCCCCGCTCATCCAATCGGTCCTGAAGGTGAAGAGCAATATGGATTCCGGGATGTTCTACGGGATCCAGAAAGGCGCGATCGCAGCACTGAAAAGTGGCCCGGAATGGTTTGAGCAACTGGACGCGGTTTATGACCGGCGCCGCCGGGCAGTATTTGAATTGGCCGAACTGCTGGGTTGTAGCTATGACCCGCAGGCCGTAGGGATGTTCGTTTGGGCGCGCCTCCCGGAAGGAAGCCCGGATTCGGAAACCTATATCGACCGTCTTTTGGAGGATTATGACCTTTTCGTGGCGCCGGGAACCATTTTCGGCAGCCGAGGACAGGGGTATATCCGATTTTCGCTCTGTGTACCCGAAGAGCGGATCCGTGAGGCGCTGGGTCGCCTGAGCGGGAAGGACCAGTCGGTCAACAACCTAAAGAAGGACTAAAATGAAGGCAGTTATCATAGGCATCGGGCTGATTGGTGGATCGCTGGCAAAGGACTTGCGCAGTGCCTATCCGCAAGCCAGTATCCTTGGCGTGGATGCCGACCCGGCCCACCTGGCCCTGGCGGAAGAGTTGGGGCTTGTGGACGGAGGTGCCGCCTGGGAGGACCTGAAATCAGCCGATCTGGTGGTGGTCAGTATCCCCGTTGACAGTATTGTCCGCGAGTTGTCCGGTATCCTGGACGCCGTTGGCGAAACCACATTGGTAGTGGATGCAGGCTCCACCAAAGGGCCCATTTGCAAGGCCGTGGCCGGGCACGCCAACCGGCGCAATTTCCTGGCCTGCCACCCAATAGCCGGAACGGAATATACGGGGCCGGCCGCCGCCGTCAACCGGCTATTCGAGGGCAAGGTGAATATCATTTGCGAAGTGGAGGAAACCGCCTTTAAGATCCAGGAACGCGCCCTTGAGATCTTCAGTGCGCTGGGGATGCGGATCCGGTACATGAACCCCCAGGCGCACGACCGCCACATTGCCTATGTTTCGCATTTGTCGCATATCAGTTCCTTTATGCTCGGCAAAACGGTGATCGAAAAGGAAAAGAACGAACGCGACATTTTTGATATGGCAGGGAGCGGATTTGAAAGTACGGTGCGTTTGGCAAAGAGCTCGCCGGCCATGTGGACGCCCATCTTTGCACAGAATAAGGAAAACGTCCTGGAGACCCTGGACGAGTATATTGCCAACCTTGAGAATTTCCGGTCCAAGCTGAAAGCGGACCAATACGACGAGTTGTATAGTGAAATGGATCACACCAACCGGATTAAAGATATTTTAAAAGGAATACCATCGAATAAAAACTGAACTGGAAATGGAGAATACGAAAGAGCTGCGGAAGTGGCTGGATGATATGGCGCTGACCCACCCGCTGGTGATCGCAGGGCCTTGCAGCGCGGAGACGGAGGAGCAGGTGCTCGAGATCGCGCACGAACTAAAGGATACCGACGTGAACTACTATCGCGCCGGCATCTGGAAACCCCGCACCCGGCCCGGGAATTTTGAAGGGGTCGGTGCCATCGGCCTGAAGTGGCTGAAACGAGTGAAGGAAGAAACCGGGCTTAAAACCGCTACCGAGGTGGCGAACCGGGCGCATGTGGACCTTGCCCTGGAACACGATGTGGACCTGCTTTGGATCGGAGCGCGCTCCACGGTTAGTCCGTTTATCGTGCAGGAGATCGCAGACGCGCTGGAAGGAACCGATAAGATCGTGTTGATCAAGAACCCGGTGAACCCGGACCTTTCGCTTTGGCTGGGCGCCGTGGAACGCCTTCATTCCGCTAATATTTCTAAATTAGGGGTAATCCACAGAGGGTTTTCCACTTATGAGAAAACCAAGTACCGGAATATTCCGGAATGGCAGCTGGCCATTGAACTGCAGAGCCGGTTCCCGGATCTGCCGCTGATCAACGATCCCTCGCATATCAGCGGCCGCAGGGACCTTATTTTTGACGTTTCCCAAACAGCGTTGGATTTGAATTTCGACGGCCTGATGATCGAAACGCATACGGATCCGGACCATGCATGGAGTGATGCGGCGCAGCAGGTGACCCCTCAAAGGCTCGTTCAAATTATGAAGGATTTGCGCATACGTAAGGAATCGGATGAGGAAGCGGAGTACAACAGCAAGCTCAGCAACCTGAGGGCACAGATCGATGTGATCGATAACCAGTTGATCGACCTGATGGGCAAGCGGATGAAGGTTTCCGACGAGATCGGGGCGCTTAAGAAGAAGCGCAACGTGGCCGTTTTACAGACCAACCGCTGGAACGCCATCCTGGGCTCCATGATCCTGGAAGGCGAATCCAAGGGCCTGAGCGAAGAATTCATCCTTAAAATGTTCAAGGCCATCCACCAGGAATCGATCAACCACCAGGAAAAGATCATCAATTCCTGAGCCTTGCGGCAAGGCGATGGCAGCTGTTCCGGCCTTAAGATTTTATCGCCCCCAAAGTGTAACAACACCGGGGAAGTACCGTCTTTAGGGTATATCAAAAAACAAAGCCAATGAGAACACTGATTGCCATCGCCATGCTGGCCTGTACCCTGCAGGTTTCGGCCCAACGCATTATCGACCGTCAGGTAGGGGATTTCCACGAGATCAAGGTCTTTGACCTGATCGAAGTGAACCTGATCCCGTCCGACGAGAACCGGATCCTGATCAAGGGCGACAATGTGGACGATATCAACTTCGTAAACCGGGAAGGCGTACTGAAGTTGCGGATGGAGCTGGAAAAGAAGTTTACCGGAGAGGACACCTTCATTGAAGTGTATTACACGGATATCCGGGTCATCGACGCCAATGAGGGCGCCCGTATCGTCACCAACGACATGCTGGAGCAGGACCGGATCGAGCTACGTGCCCAGGAAGGCGCCCGTATCGAGATCGGGATGAAGGTCCGCGATGCCGAGATCAGGGCCGTGACCGGCGGGATCGTCCGGGCCTCGGGCCTGGCCACCAACCAGGTGATCACCATCAATACCGGTGGGATCTTTGAAGGTCGGGACCTGCGGACGGATTACAGCCGCATCCGCGTATCGGCAGGCGGCGAGGCCGAACTGTACGCCTCACAGGAAGTGGATATCCGCATCCGGGCAGGCGGGGATGTCTATGTGTACGGAGACCCGCAACGGGTCCATAAGGACCAGGCATTCGGCGGCCGGATCTATTTTCAGTAATCCGTTCGCCTTACTGGCGGAAGATATATCGGGTAATAAAGATCCCCTGGCCGTCGCCCTTACCGCCTTCGCTCTCAACGGCGCTGGTGACGAATACCAGTTCCCATCCTTCCGAGATCATGGTATTGATCATGGAGGTGATCACCGCATCGTTGGCCGCGATGTTCTGGAAGCGGATCCCGCCCAGGTTGTAGAAGTTCAGCAGCTTGGTTTCCTCAAAGTTCTTTACCCGGATCTCGCTGCGGTCCGACTTGTTCCGGGTGTTGTCGTCCTCGGTCTGTACGCTCGTATATTCCTTATAGTCCTTTTCTTCAAGGGCGTTGATGATCCGGGAGCGTCCCAGGCCGTTGGGAACGATGGATTCCACACTGGTGATCACCTTGTAGGTCTGCGCGCTCAGGTCTACTTGAAAGGCCAGCAGCACGAGCGCCAGCAATACTAATTTTCTCATAAGGTCTTAATGATTGTCGGTTATTGATTCGATCGATAGCTATGCCTGCAATGTTACGGGAATATTCTTATTTTGCGAAGAGCCATTACATAAAATGCAGGGAACTGTTTATAAATCGACCGGAAGCTGGTATAATGTGAAATCGGACAAGGGCGATTTCATCGATTGCCGCATAAAGGGCCGGTTCCGCATGGATGATATCAAGAGCACCAACCCCATCGCCGTGGGCGACCGGGTGCGCTATCAGACCGAAACCACCGGGGACGAAACCGTAGGTTACATCGAGGAGATCCTGCCGCGTAAGAACTACATCATCCGCAAATCGGTCAAACTCTCCAAACAGACCCATATCATTGCCGCCAATATCGACCAGGTCTTCCTGCTGGTCACCCTGCGGGCACCCAAGACCTTTACCGTCTTTATCGACCGGTTCCTGGCCACGGCCGAGGCCTACCGCATCCCCTGCGTGCTCCTGTTCAACAAGGCCGATAAAATGGAGGACGACGAGATGGACGATGTGGAAGCACTGGCGGATATCTACCGGAAAGTCGGATACACCTGCCTGATCATTTCCGCCAAGACCGGGGAAAAAGTAGATAAGGTCAAAGAGATGATGCAGGGCAAGACCTCCATGTTTGCCGGACATTCCGGGGTCGGGAAATCCACCCTGATCAACCGGATCGCACCGGAACTGGACCTTAAGACCTCCGAGATTTCCGAGCAACACCTGCAGGGCCAGCATACCACCACCTTTGCGGAGATGTACGACCTAAGCTTCGGCGGGCGCATTATCGATACCCCTGGCATCAAGGGTTTTGGCCTGGTGGATATGGAAAAGGACGAGATCGGCGATTACTTCCCGGAGATCTTCGCCCTGAAAGAGCAGTGCAAATTCAACGACTGCCTGCACCTGGACGAGCCCAAATGTGCGGTCAAGGAGGCCGTGGAGGAGGGGCAGATCGCGCCCAGCAGGTACCATGCCTACGTGCAAATGGTCACCGGGGAGGACGAAACCTATCGAATGGACTCCTTTTAGGCTGTATGAGAGCCGTCATCCAACGCGTCAGCCGCGCCTCGGTGAGCACCGAAGCGGGAATGGCCTCCGAGATCGGACCGGGCCTCCTGGTGCTGCTGGGCGTTGAGACCGGGGATACCCGGGCCGATATCGACTGGTTGAGCCATAAAATTGCCAATCTCAGGATCTTCGGGGACGAGCAGGGCCTTATGAACCTCTCGTTGCTGGATAAGGGAGGTGAGCTGATCGTGGTGAGCCAGTTTACCTTGCTGGCAAACACCAAGAAGGGGCACCGGCCGTCTTATATCCGCGCAGCGAAACCCGATGAGGCAGTCCCCCTCTATGAGGCCTTTGTGGGCGCTATGGAATCCCTGTTGGGCAAGAAAGTGGGCACCGGGGTCTTTGGCGCCATGATGGACGTAAGCCTGGTCAACGACGGGCCGGTGACCATTACCATCGACAGCAGGAGGAGGGAATAGAAATTCAGCCGAATATTTGCCTCATCGCGTCCGCACCCCTAGATTTACCAAAAATCCGCGAGCCTATGGACCTTAAGAATGCGCAGCAGGCGGTAGATATCTGGATCCGGGAGCACGGGGTCCGGTACTTTGACGAATTGACCAATATGGCCCAGCTTACCGAGGAGGTGGGCGAAGTAGCCCGCATCATTGCGCGCCGCTATGGGGAACAGAGCGAAAAGGAATCGGACAAAGCCAAAGACCTGGGGGAGGAACTGGCCGACGTTGTGTTCGTAGTGCTTTGCCTGGCCAACCAAACGGGGATTGACCTGGAGGAGGCTTTCGCCCGGAAACTCAACCTGAAAGCCCGAAGGGATCACGATCGCCACCAGCAAAACCAAAAGCTCAAATAGCGTATCTTTGCGCCTTTACCGCAAACCCGCACACCTTGGATTATAAGCTCTCGGGCCCTTCCCGGCAACCCCTCAACCAGGACCTTATCATTACCGGCTCCAAAAGCGAGTCGAACCGGCTGTTGCTCTTGCAGGCCCTCTATCCCGGGCTGAAGATCGAGAACCTTTCAAACTCGGACGATGCCGGCGTGATGCAGGCGGGGCTTCGCGTCCGGGAAGGTGTCGTGGACATTCACCACGCCGGTACCGCCATGCGGTTCCTGACCGCCTTTTTTGCCAGCAGGGAAGGAGCGCGCGTGACGCTTACCGGTTCGGAGCGGATGCGGCAACGCCCCATACAAATCCTGGTGGACGCCCTGCGTCAAATGGGCGCTTCCATTGAATATGCCGGGGATGAAGGTTGCCCGCCTCTCAGGATAACGGGCAAGCGGCTGGAAGCTGCCCGGGTGAGCCTGCCTGCCGACGTGAGCAGCCAGTATATTTCTGCCCTGCTCCTGATCGCCCCGTCCCTGCCGGACGGCCTGGAATTGGAATTGCAGGGTACCATTACATCCCTGCCCTACATCCGCATGACGCTCGGCTTACTGACCCGCCTTGGGATCCGCAACGAATTTAATGGGCAGCAGATAAAGGTATACCCCACAGAGGCACTGGACGCAACTTCAGCCACTGTGGAGTCCGACTGGAGTTCGGCCTCCTACTTTTTCAGTATGGTCGCCCTGGCCGATCCCGGCAGCCGTATCCGCCTTCGATCCTACCGGAAGGATTCCCTGCAGGGGGACAGCGTGTTGCCGAAACTTTTCGGCCGCCTTGGGGTGGAGACCCGTTTTGAGGGGGACCTGATGGAACTTACCCGCAGCGGGGATGCAAAGGCCGCAGTATTTACCGAGGACCTGATCGAGGCGCCGGATCTGGCGCAAACCCTGGCCTGCACTTGCTTTGGGCTTGGGTTGGGTTGCGAACTGACAGGCCTGCACACGCTGAAGATCAAGGAAACCGACCGGCTGGTGGCCCTTGAGAACGAATTGTCCAAGCTCGGGGCGGAGATTCGCGTGACGGACCGCTCCCTCCACCTGGAGCCCAGCCGCAGGATCGTTCCCATGCAGCGCATCGCTACGTATAACGACCACCGGATGGCCATGGCCTTTGCGCCGCTGGCACTTAAAACGCCTGTGATCATAGAAGATGCCGGGGTGGTCTCAAAATCCTATCCCGATTTCTGGAAGGACCTTTCAACCCTCGGGTTCAGCCACACCGAAGTCTGATCGCAGCTGGGTCAGAAGGCCCTGGCAAACTTATTCCGGCACCGCAGACCAGACCGCAAGGGCATTCCCCGCCGGGTCCTCAAAGTGAAAGCGTTTACCTCCCGGGAAGGAAAAGGTATCAACGGTAATGGTTCCGCCCGCCTTCCGGATGGCTGCCTGAACGGCATCCAGGTCGTCGTGGTAGAGGACTACCAGGGTACCTGCAGGAGGAGGCGCTGAAGTTTGCCTGAAACCGCCCGAGACGCCGCTGTTCTCAAAGGCCGTATAATCCGGCCCGTAATCCGTGAATTTCCAGCCAAAGCACGCACTGTAGAATTCTTTGACCCTTTCCAGGTCGGCCGCCGTAAACTCGATGTAGTCGATGTGATTGTTCGTCATAGCTCTGCGTTAGTCGATTTTGCGAAAGACCATTAGTTCGGATTCCGGATTCATAAGGGTAAGCCGGTTATCGGCCAGGGTATAGGTGGTTGCCCGTTCCAATGCGCTCAGGAAATCCTGCTCGCCGGCACCCAGTCCCGGGCATGCGCGTTTGGTCACAGCCGTGGGGCCAAACCGCAGCAAGCCGGGTTCGAAAAAGAGTTCGCCCATCATCCGGTTGCAGCCGGTAAAGCCCGAGAACGAATGGTCCGCGGCGTTTATTTCAAGGGAAGGCAGTTCCCCGGGATAGTCGTCCCGTTGCACCGCATTCCCATCAAGGGATTCCAGCACCCAGAGGTCGTGCAGGCGATAATCGGTAATATAAAGTCCGCATCCCCGGACCTCCTTATGTTCAGGGTCGGCCGTCCGTCGGTATTCCACCGAAACGCGATATGGAAACAAGGCTCCGGACATGGCATTGATGCAGCTATCCTGGACGATGCGGATGTCCAGTTCGCTAGCCTCCGTCTTTAGGGCGTAGCGCTTCACATTGGCATCCATGGCACGGGCCGGCTCCGCATGCGGTGCGCGCAGGGTGTCCTCCATGGTAAAGAGCTCCACCATTTGAGGGGAGATCCTGAGGGCCCAGAACGGTTCGGTCCCCATGGCCTTGAAATATTCGTCCGTAGCCTCGGGCGGTGCGGATTGCGACCTCCAGGCGGCCGGGACGGAACTCATCGGTTCGGCGTCCGGCGGGGCCGGTTTGTGTTCGCCGCAGGATTGCACGATCCCTGCACAGATACTGCAAGCCAGCAGCCATACCGGCCGCCTCATTGCGCAGCTGGTTTGAAGCGGAGCATGGGAACGTCCCCGATCATCAGGTTCAGTTTGCCGTCGGCATCCACCATCCAGGCATCGACTTGTTGCAGGGTTTTCCGGAAAACGGCTTCTCCCTGCCCGCAATACATCATGGTTGAGGGTCCGGGTTCCCCGAGGGAAATGGCCTTCCCATCCAATTCGAACGGGGCGCTATAGCCATTGCACCCGCTGTTGCCGGAAACCATGCCTTTTGCTGGTTCAAAAGTGAGCTGAGGCTTTTTATCCGGGAAGAGCCCTTCAAAGGCAATCCGGGGTCCGGAGATATAATCCAGTTCCCAGCTGGTACCCGCGGGAAAAGCATCGTCCGGGGCCTGGTTATCCCTGCAGGAGTCCGCAAGTAACAGGCTCAGGAACAAGTAGATGGAAGCGAAGGTTCTCATTGACATGCAAGCTGTTGATCGGTGGGGGGAATTCACCCGGAAGGGCTGTTTAAAGGTACTAAAAACTCGCCGTCAAATGGCTGCCCGGGCGGTTTAAACTGCAACTTCCCATCAGATAAGCGCATAATTACTTGACATCCCCCTTATGGGCATTGTATATTTGCAGCCGCAAAAATCAGATAATAGTCCCTTCCCGAATGAAACTATCACATTTCAATTTTGAACTGCCCAAAGAGCTGCTGGCCGAATATCCTGCGGAGAACCGCGACGAATCCAAACTGATGGTGGTCCACCGTGAAACCGGCAAGATCGAGCACAAGCATTTTAAGGACCTGATCGATTATTTTGAAGAGGGCGACGTGATGGTGCTCAACAATACCAAGGTGTTTCCGGCACGCCTTTACGGCAACAAGGAAAAGACCGGGGCGCGCATTGAGGTATTCCTGCTCCGGGAATTGAACGAGGAGCAACGCTTGTGGGACGTGCTGGTAGACCCTGCCAGGAAGATCCGCATCGGGAACAAACTGTATTTCGGAGAGGACGAATCGCTGGTGGCAGAGGTGATCGACAACACCACCTCGAGGGGGCGTACGCTGCGCTTTCTCTATGACGGTTCTTACACGGATTTCAGGCGCAAACTGCGGGAACTGGGCCAGACGCCGCTTCCCAAGTACATCAAGCGCGATCCGGAGCCCGAGGACGAATCCCGCTACCAGACCATCTATGCCAAGCACGAAGGCGCTGTGGCCGCCCCTACGGCCGGCTTGCATTTTTCCAAGCACCTGCTCAAGCGGCTGGAGATCAAAGGCATCGAATTTGCCGAGTTGACACTGCACGTGGGCCTCGGGACCTTTAGCCCTGTTGAGGTGGAGGACTTGTCCAAACACAAAATGGACAGCGAGGAGCTGATCATCGACGAGCGCGCCACCGAAGTGGTCAATACCGCCAAGCGCGAAAAGCGCAAGGTGTGTGCGGTGGGCACTACGGTTATGCGCGGGCTGGAAAGCGCGGTTTCCTCCGAGCACCTGCTCAATACCTATGAGGGTTGGACCAACAAGTTTATCTTCCCGCCCTACGACTTCAGCATTGCCAACTGCATGGTGACCAATTTCCACCTGCCCAAATCCACCCTGCTGATGATGGTTTCGGCCTTTATGGGCCACGACCTGATGAAACGGGCCTATAAGGAAGCCATTCTGGAACAGTACCGCTTTTATTCCTACGGGGATGCCATGATGATCCTGTAAGCGGCGCTGCACAGGGTCCTCGCACCAAATACCTAACCCGATGAAACCGGAGGCCAAACGCGACATACGGGCATTGAGCCGGGAAGACCTCCGCAACTTCTTTACCAGCCGGGGGCAACAGGCCTTCCGTGGCAACCAGGTCTATGAATGGCTCTGGAAAAAGGGGGCACATTCCTTTGAGGCCATGACCAACCTTTCCCTGGAACTGAGGAAGGAACTGGAGGCGGAGTTTGTGATCAACCACATTGCGGTGGATCGCATGCAGCGGAGCGGGGACGGCACCATCAAGAACGCGGTGCGCCTGCACGACGGCCTGGTGGTGGAGTCCGTGTTGATCCCCGCGGAGAACCGTACGACGGCCTGCGTTTCCAGCCAGGTGGGTTGCAGCCTGGACTGCGCCTTTTGCGCCACCGCGCGGCTCAAGCGGATGCGCAACCTGAACCCGGATGAGATCTACGACCAGGTGGTGGCCATTGACCGGCAAAGCAGGCTATACCACAGCCGTCCGCTCAGCAATATTGTTTTTATGGGGATGGGGGAGCCGCTGATGAATTACCCCAATGTCATGAAGGCCATCGAAAAGATCACCTCTGAAGAAGGCCTGGGGATGTCCCCCAAACGCATTACGGTTTCCACTTCCGGGGTACCTAAGATGATCCGCAAGATGGCCGATGAATACCCGCGGTTCA
>JBNKHB010000043.1:0-14111 GCA_050290125.1 Robiginitalea sp. | reverse complement strand
CCCATACGCATCAGGGAAGCATAGGAAACCTCTGCCTGGACCGCATTGCCGAAAAAATGGATTCGGCCCTTGCCCTCTAGCCCCTCCTTTACAGTGATGTAGCCGGTATTCGTGCGAATACCACCCGGGTATCCGCGCCCGCACGCCTATATTAGGGTCAGCGAAATATCACTAACACTGTAAAACTAGAACATGAAAAAAATAATCTATGCAGCCGTATTGGGCATTGCCCTGATGAGCTGGAATTGCCGGGAAACCAAAACCTCCGAAGCCATGGAAGAGGATATGGAACAAATGGCGGATGAAACGGAAGACGCAATGGAAGATCTCGGTGATGATATCGAAGAAGGCGCCGAGCGCGTTGGCGAAGAAATGGAAGGTGCAGCAGAAGATGTCGAGGACGCCGCAGACGACGTAAAAGAGGAATTGGACGGAGCCAACGACGATAATTAATCCTGAAGACCGGATTGGCGGAGTCCCGAAATCCGGATAAAGACCTTTTCAGCGGGCAGAGCCAATCGCTCAGGGGATCATCCGTAAATTGATGACCTCCTGTTCGGTCAGATGGCGCCAGTGTCCTCTGGGAAGGTCTTTTTTCGTTAGGCCGGCAAACACAACCCGGTCCAGTTTAACCACCTCATACCCCAGGTGCTCAAAGATCCGCCGGACGATTCGGTTGCGGCCGCTGTGAATTTCAAGACCCACTTCCCGATGGGTACTCCCGTCGATAAAACTTACCTCATCCACGGATACGGGGCCGTCCTCCAGTTGTAAACCCTCCCGTATCTTATCCAGGTCCGATCCCTTTACGTTTTTGTTTAATTCAACGTGATAGATCTTCCGGACCCCGTGCTTGGGATGGGTGAGTTTTTTCGCAAGGTCCCCGTCGTTGGTAAAGAGCAGCAGGCCGGTAGTATTGCGGTCCAACCTGCCTACCGGCACCAACCTGCTGTCGCTGGCCCTGGAGACGAGCTCCATGACCGTGCGCCTGCCCTGCTCGTCCCGTGTGGTGGTAATGAAGTTCTTAGGCTTATTCAGCAATACATAGGCCTTTTTCTCCCGCTGCAGCAAACGCCCGTCAAATCGAACCTCGTCGGAGGGCCGCACCTTATACCCCAGCTCGGTCACGGTCTTGCCGTTTACGCTCACATTGCCGGCGGCAATGTAGGTATCGGCATCGCGCCTGGAGCAAATTCCCGCATGGGCAATGAATTTATTGAGACGGATCAGGCCCGGGGTTTGAGACCCGCCGGAACCCTTTCGGATAGGCGCGTTGCCACGGCTGTAACTGGTATTGCGCTGGTGGCCTCCCTGACGCCCGGAAGCCCGGTCGCCGCGCTGCCCGCCCTGACGGCCGGCCGAATTACTGTTCTTCTTTCCCTGGGATCTGCTCATGCGCGGTTTTCGGCAAAAGTACAAAATAGGCCGGGCATACGTGGCCTGGCTAAAGCAGACGACTCAAGACCAGGTCCACATCGATAAGCAGGATGCTTAAAACGCCGGATACAATGATGAACTTCAGGATGTTGTGCAGCCAGACGTAGTGCTTCTTAGAGGTGGCCCGCCATAACAATGCGAGAAAAGCCACCAGCAAGAGCGAGCTGGCAATAAAATACAGATACATATATCCCACGTCAAAGTAGCGGATCAGCAGGTAGGCCGGCAACAAAGCCAGCACAATCAAAAGGGTGACATACCTTTTGGTGGCCACGGCACCATACCTAACCGCTATGGTGCGGTAATCCTGCGCCAGGTCTCCCGCGATATTCTCCATATCCTTGATCAACTCCCGGCTTAAAATAAGCAGGAAGAGGAACATGGCATGTACAAAAATCACTGGCTCAAAATTCTTATAGTACACAAAAACAGCAAAAAACGGGGCGATCGCCAGCAGTGCGGATACGATATTGCCCACGAAGGCTATCCTTTTGAGGCGGTGTGAATACAGCCAGATCGCAAAGATATAGGCGGCAAAGAATAAGGCCGCCCTGAAGGAGACATAACTCCCGAGCAAAACCGCCAAAAAGTTCAGTACAAAATAGGTGTAGATCTTGGTCCGCTGGCTAACCAGTCGATCCAGCATGCTTTTACGCGGTTTATTGATCAGGTCCTTTTCGGAATCGTAAAAGCTGTTTATAATGTATCCGGCGGCGATCACCAACGCACTGCACAGGACGATCAGAAAGAGGTTGATATCCAGGACCACGCCCCTGAGCGGCAAGTCGGGGGCCAGGATGTATACCGACGCCACATATTGGGCCAGGGCAATGACCAGGATGTTGTATCCCCGAATAATGGAAATAAGGCTCAGAGCTTTGAGCAGGAACAGGCGTTGCTTCCGGCGCAGCATGGCCAGGCGGTCCTAAAAGTTGTAAACCACCTCCAGGCGATGCCCTTTAAGGGCTTCCTTGGCCTTTTCGAAGTCTTCGGTAAATCCCAGGATGTAGCCTCCGCCGCCCGAACCGCAAAGTTTCAGATAGTAGGCATTGGTGTCAATGCCCTGTTGCCACAATTGATGGAATTCTTTCGGGATCATGGGCTTGAAGTGATCCAGCACTACATGCGAGAGCTTCTTGATGTTGCCCAACAAGGATTTTACATTTCCGCTGATGAAGTCTTCCACGCACGCATCGGTATGGCGGATAAATTCATCTTTCAGGACCTTGCGGAACCCTTCCTGCTTCATTTTCTCCATAAAGATCTGCACCATCGGGGCAGTTTCGCCCACGCTGCCGCTGTCCAGCAAAAAGACCGCTCCTTTGCCGTCCGGATTCTGGGAAGGCAGGCTGGCGGATTCTATATGGTCTTTGGAATGGATCAGGATCGGCAGACTCAGGTAACTGTTCAACGGATCCAGACCGGAGGATTTTCCATGGTAAAAGGACTCCATCTTTCCGAAGATCTGCTTGAGCTTCAGCAATTTCTCCCGGGTAAGGTTCTCAAGTACGGTAATTTTATGCCGGGCATACCGATCATAAATGGCAGCTACCAATGCCCCGCTACTGCCCACCCCGTAACCCTGCGGGATAGAACTGTCAAAATACATCCCCTCCTCCAGGTCTGCACGGAGCAGATCAAAATCAAACCGGGCCTTGTTCAGGGCCGGATCGTCCTGCTTCTCAAGATAAGCCGCAAATTGACGCAAGTTCTCGTTGGATGCGCGGGCCGCACCGCTGAGCCGCTTGGATTTTTTCAGCGCTCCCTTAAAGAAATTATAGGGGATGGAAAGACCGCGGGAGTCCTTGATGATGCCGTACTCACCAAAGAGCAGGATCTTGGAATAAAAAAGGGGTCCTTTCATTAGTCTTAAACCTACGCAAAAATAAGGAATAATTCATTATTTGGATCATTCCGCGCATTCCGGCTAAGATAATAACGAATTTATGATGCATTTAGACTGAATCGCAGCATCAAATCATGCAGGAATATTAAGTTTATCAATTGTTATCTTACTCAGAATAATGTATTTACTTCTAAGTCGAACAGATGAAAATCATCCTTAGCCCCCTATCATTACTGAAATTATTGCTCAGTTTAATAGGTGCACTATTGATTGCTCATATTATATCCGTTGCCTTTAAATTGAGTGCAGAAGATCAATTGATCCGGGGCCTTGGAATGTTGTTCGATTTTGATCGGGAAGCCAATGTGCCAAGTGCCTTTTCCACATTCCTCCTGGCTACAAGCTCCGGACTTTTGTATTTCATTTACAGGAACAGTAATTCAGATTCGGGTTGGTACAGGACAATTTGGTTCCTGCTTTCTATTGTCTTTCTATTTCTCGCTTGCGATGAAATCGCTAGCATTCACGAGCGGCTTACCCCCGTGGTCCGGGAGCGCTATAATGTTTCCGGTTTGCTATACTTCGGTTGGATGCTTCCATATGCCATAGGGACAACATTGCTGGGGCTTGTCCTCATCCCATTCCTTTTGCGTCTTCATGCCAGGATTCGAATGCTTTTCCTGGTGGCAGGTCTTATTTATATCTCAGGAGCGATTGGCTTCAATGCCCTGGGCGGTCAGGAGGCGGAACAAAACGGTTACTTTTCCGTCCTCTATACGCTCTTATACACTTTTGAGGAATTATTTGAAATGGTCGGCATTGCCCTATTCATTTATGCATTGGCCGTTTATATACTGGAACACCTGACATTCCAGAAGATCACTTTAAAAATCCGCCGGGATTAGATCCGTTCCTGGCTGTTAGTTATGCCTTTGCCAGGTATCACAGCTCAAATTTCTTTGTCCTTTCCTATAAAGTACTAGAGGCCCCCGGGCCCACCCGGTCGCAGATGTGACGGCCATCATTGCAGAATTCCAATAAATCCTGCCGGATAAAATCGTAGACAGAGGCGCTGGAATCGGAGGGGTAGAGCACATGGACGTTGGCGCCTGCATCCAGCGTAAAGCAGACCGGTAAACCGCTGGTTGCCCGGAAATCCCGGATGCGCTCTATGATGCCCAGGGTGGCGGGCTTCATCAGGAGATAGGAAGGCCGGCTGGTGAGCATCATCGCATGCAGGCTAAGGGCTTCCGATTCCAACAGGGCTGTAAAACCCTCTAGGTCTCCTGCCCTGAGGATCCCTGAGAGTTCCTGCAAATGCTTCCTGGCCTGTTCAAACCGCGCTCGCGCAAATGGATGGCCCTTCATCAGGCCGTGCCCCACCGTGCTGCTTACTGCTTTGGAGCCTTCGTCAACCAGGAGGATGGTGTCGTGAAAATCCCCGAAGACCGGATGGACCGGTCCGGGGTAAGGGATGGCAAACAAATCCGAACTCCCGGGGGTACCGGCATCCTCTCCCCACCAAACTATGCCGCCATCGATGCTCCGGGACGCCGAACCGGACCCGATCCGGGCCAGGAAAGAGGCTTTACGGCGAAAATCCGCGCCGGCCATACCGGGAACGAGCCGGCGCTCCAGTTCCATCAGGCAAAGTGCCAGGGCAGCCATGCCGCTGGCCGAAGAAGCAATACCGCTGCTATGCGGAAAACTGTTCTCCGTATGGATCTCTAGGGCCAGATGGCGTAAAAAGGGTTGAAAGCGAACAGCATGCTCAAGGAAAGCCCTGATCTTTGGAGCAAAACCTTCCTCCTCTTTTCCTTCCAGATAGATCTTGAAGGGAGGTACGGGGACCGGCTCAGCAAGCGGCGAATACCGCAATTCGGTGCGCGTATTGCAAGCATTCAACGTAAAGCTGATGGATGGGTTCGCCGGGATCTGAACCGGATGCTTGCCCCAGTATTTAACCAGGGCGATGTTGCTGGGAGCCTGCCAGCCAACGGCGCCTCCCTCCTTAAAAACCGCCGTATTTTGAAGTTCGAAGTCCTGTTCGGTCATTCGGTGATTTTGGCAAAGATAGCCCTAATTCAAAAGTTCGGGCAACCCAAAATTTGCTATTTTAGACAGATGCGGCGCGGAAGGAAAAAATATCTGTATATCGGGGTATCCGTAGCGGTTTGCCTGCTAATCGGGTTCCTGGCCGGTTTTGCCACGCAAAGCTCGGTAGACAGCTGGTATACCACCCTGGAAAAACCGGGATTTACGCCTCCGAACTGGCTGTTTGCCCCAGTATGGACCCTGCTGTACATCCTCATGGGGATAGCAGCGGGCCTGGTGTGGTCCAGGGGGTTTTACCACCTCTGGGTAAAGACCGCCCTGTATCATTTTGGATTCCAGCTGCTGCTCAATGCCACTTGGAGCATCGTTTTTTTCGGCTTACAGAAGCCGTTCTGGGCCCTTGTGATCATTGTCGGGCTGATCGTCCTGATCATTCTGACCATCCGCTGGTTCCGGGTAGTGAGCAGTACCGCAGCCTGGCTGATGGCACCGTACCTGTTATGGGTCCTCTTTGCCAGTATGCTGAACTTGCGCATTGTACAATTGAATTAACCCCCGGTCATCTCCTGGCTGCGCTTCAGTAGTTCGCGCAGGGTCCGGTCGTTCCGGGTCGTGGCCTGCATGCCGCCCAGGCGTTCCAACAGGTTGTTGTTGAGCTTGGCATTGCCGTAACCGCCCCGGCAAAAAAGGTATACGCAGCGTTCCCCGAGGAACCAGTCTTCCTGGGGGAATTCCCGTGATTCCAGGTTATCCTTTAGTTCCGGCGCGGGATCCTGTTTCCAGAATACGTAGTACAAACGATGCGGTCCTTCATCGTCCGGTGCGTGAAAAGGGTTGGCAGCATGTGCATCCATCAGTTCGGATGGCAGGTACAGGACCACGGGGATCTCAAAACCAAAACGCTCGGCAAGCGCGGTTTCTATGGCAAGGCTAAGCGCCTCCCGATCCGTCCGTTCCGATTCGAACAGGACATTGCCGCTCTGTACATAGGTAGTGATATTCTGAAGTCCCAGTTCGCCGAGCATTACCCTGAGATCCGCCATTTTTACCACCCTGCCGGAGCCGACATTGATCCCCCTTAATAATCCGACGTATACAGGCATAACCTTGGTAGTAGCTGAAGCTCCGACAGCCTCCGTACTGCTGAAAGTAATCAATTATGCGATACCAAATAAATCCGTTATTTTTATTCCGGTCCGCTTAAGATAGCCGGATCGTAAACCAAACAAATGGAGCAATACATTCTGGCCCTGGACCAGGGTACGACCAGCTGCCGGGCCCTGCTTTTTAACCGGGAAGGCGCAATCGTAGCTTCGGCGCAAAAAGAATTCACGCAGTTTTTTCCGAAACCCGGTTGGGTGGAACACGACCCGGAGGAAATCTGGGCCGTCCAGTCCGGAATGGCTTCTGAAGCCATGGCGCGACTGGGGGTGGAACCCGAACAACTGGCTGCCATCGGTATCACCAATCAGCGCGAAACGGTGGTGGTATGGGACCGGAAAACCGGAAAGCCGGTATACCCGGCCATCGTCTGGCAGGACAAAAGGACGGCTGCCTTCTGCGACCAGCTTAAAAAAGACGGCCATCAGGAAATGGTGCGGGAAAAGACCGGGCTGGTCATTGATTCCTACTTTTCCGGCACCAAGGTAAAATGGATCCTGGACCATGTGGACGGAGCCCTGGAACGGGCCCGTGCCGGCGATCTAATACTGGGGACCATAGACAGCTGGCTGGTGTGGAATATGACCGGCGGAAAATTGCACATTACGGATGTCACGAATGCCTGCCGTACCCTCCTCTTCAATATCAACACCCTGGATTGGGACCGTGAATTGCTCGAACTCCTGGGCATCCCGGAATCCATGCTGCCGCAGGTACGTGAATCCAGCGAGATCTACGGGGAGACGCATCCTGCATTCCTGGGGGGCGCCGTACCCATTTCGGGGATCGCGGGGGACCAGCAAGCCGCCCTCTTCGGCCAGATGTGCACCCGGAAAGGGATGGTAAAAAACACGTACGGGACAGGTTGCTTCATGCTTATGAACATCGGCGAACGCCCGATTGTTTCCAAAAACAACCTCCTCACTTCGGTTGGATGGACCCTCAACGGGAAAACCACCTATGTGCTGGAAGGCAGCATCTTTATCGCCGGGGCAGTGGTACAATGGCTGCGGGACGGGCTTAAACTCATACCGGATTCTCCGGCGGTGGAAGCCCTGGCAGCCCAGGTGGACAGTTCGGAAGGCGTATACTTTGTTCCGGCCTTCGCAGGCCTGGGTGCCCCCTATTGGAACCAACAGGCCAGAGGGAGTGTATTCGGCCTGACCCGGGGCAGCACAGATGCCCACATTGCCCGGGCCGCGCTTGAATCCATTGCCTACCAGACCATGGACGTCTTGAAGGCCATGGAAGCGGACAGCGGCATCCCCATCAAGGAATTGCGCGTGGACGGCGGCGCAACGGTGAACAACCTCCTGATGCAGTTCCAGGCAGATGTCCTCGGTGTTGAAACCGTCCGGCCCCAGGTAGTGGAAACCACGGTAATGGGCGCGGCATTCCTCGCAGGGCTGGCAACCGGCTACTGGAAAGATACCGGGCAGATCGAAACGGTCTGGCAGGTAGACAAACGCTTTGAACCGACCCGGGACCGGGGCGCGGTGGAAGATGGGATAAAAGGGTGGCATCGTGCCATCAGGGCCCTCGAAGCCTGGTCCGCAGATGAAAACTAAAACCAAAATCACATGACTCCATTCACAGCCGAAATCGTCGGCACGTTCCTGCTCATGCTCATGGGCAGCGGCGTTGTTGCCAACGTCGTACTTGAAGGCACCAAAGGGCAAAACAGCGGTTGGATCGTTATTACCACCGGCTGGGCCATAGCCGTTTTTGTCGGTGTCGTAGTTGCCGGGCCCTACAGCGGGGCGCACATCAATCCCGCCGTAAGCATTGGGCTTGCCGCCGCAGGCGAATTCCCCTGGGCGGACGTGCCGGGATACATTCTGGCCCAATTCATCGGTGCCATGTTAGGCGCCTTCTTTGTTTGGCTGATGCATAAGGATCATTTTGCCCGAACCAGCGACAGCGACCTGAAACTGGCTGTCTTTAGCACGGCTCCGGCCATCCCGAACCGCGTCCTGAACGTCCTGGGCGAATTGTTGGGCACTTTTGTGCTGGTATTTACCGTGCTGTTTTTTACGGACGCCAGCCTGAGTGAACCGGAAACCACCATTGGCCTGGGATCCCTGGGCGCTCTCCCGGTGGCCTTGCTGGTCTGGGGGATCGGACTCTGCCTGGGAGGTACCACTGGCTATGCCATCAATCCGGCCCGTGACTTGGGGCCCCGGATCGTTCACAGCCTGGTTCCGATTCCGGGTAAGAACAGCGGGGGATGGGGCTATAGCTGGGTCCCTGTTATCGGTCCTTTATTAGGAGCGGTGATAGCGGCCGGGCTCTACTTGTTACTGGGTTGATGATCGCTGCACCTTGAGGCGATGGCCCGTCCTGCCAGATACCCGCCCGTCCAGGCATTCTGGAAATTAAAGCCTCCCGTGATCGCATCGACATCCAGGACCTCTCCGGCCAAAAACAAACCCGGGAATTTCTTGCTCTCAAAAGTGCGGAAGTCCACTTCCCGCAAGGATACGCCGCCGGCCGTTACGAATTCCTCCTTAAAGGTACTTTTGCCATTCACCTGAACGACAAAGGAACTTAGTTGCGTTGCCAGGTCTCTCAAGGCCTGCTGGGACAGCTCCGCCCATCGGGTCTTCTGTTCAATACCGGCCGAGGCCACCAGGCGTTTCCACAATCGCCCGGGCAGCTCCAGGGCCTTGCTTCCGGAAACGGATTTGGAAGGATCGGCAGCCCTGACCTGCTGCAACAGCTGGGGTACTGCGGCCTTGTGATACTCCGGCAACCAGTTGATACGCAAGGGGAACTGGTATCCGGTACCGGCCAGGTACCTGGCCCCCCAGGCCGAAAGCCGCAAAACCGCCGGACCGCTCATTCCCCAATGCGTAAAAAGCAGGGGGCCTGCCGCCTTCAGTCCGCCTGAATGCCCGGCCCTTTTGTAGTGAACGTCCGGACGGGGCTCCGTACCCGGTTCGGGCGGTAATACCTCAATTTCGGCCTCCGTGCTGATTCCCTGTAACCCCTCAATTCTGGAATCCGAAACCCTGAAGGTAAAGAGCGAGGGGACCGGAGGTATGATCCGGTGCCCGAGACTGCGAAGCATTTCCCATACTTTATTGCTGCTGCCGGGGCAGACCAGCAAACAACGACTACGGTAGGAGCCGGCTGGTGTGGACACACCCCAATGCCCCGTTTCCGCGTCGCGGCTCAGGCCGGTGACCCTATGTTGTGCCAGGAGTTGTATGCCCAGGCGTCCGGCCTCACGCAGCAGCGCGTCGATGACGCTTTCAGAATGGTCAGAAACGGGGAATACCCGTCCGTCCGCCTCGGTCTTCAGCGGCACTCCCAGTGCTTCAAAAAAACGGATCACTTCTGCACTGGCATGATGGTGGAAAGGACCGATGAGTTCCTTACTACCCCTCGGATAATGGGCTGCCAATTCGGCCGGTTCGAGCGGCCGATGCGTTACATTGCAGCGGCCGCCGCCGGAGATCCTAACCTTACTGAGGAATTCCTTTTGTTGCTCCAGAATGCAGATCCGCATTCCGGTGCGTTGGCGCGCCGCATGAATGGCCCCGTAGAATCCGGCGGCCCCACCCCCTATTACCAGCAGATCCAGCATCAGTGCATTCGATCCGGGAAGTCGGTGAATACGCCATCCACGCCCATCCGTTGCAACGCGTCATATCGGCTGCGGGAATTCACCGTCCAAACGTTGATCTTGAATCCTGCTTCATGAAGGGCCCTTGCCACAGCCCCGTCCATCCCGCGGTTGCCGGGATTGATCGCTTCGGCGCTCAGCTGCCTGGCAGTTTCCAGGGCATCCAGCGGATCGCCATCCGTCAGCACCGCGATACGGGCCTCCGGATCCAGGTCCCGGTAAGCGCCAAGTTCTTCCCAGTTAAAACTCGAGATGATAAACTGGTCCGGCTCCCAACCCTGGTTCCGGCAATACTCCTGCACAATGGAATATACCCCGGAAGCCGTACCGGCACCTTTGAGTTCTATATTCAGTGGGACCCGGTGTTCTATGGTCTTCAATACCTGTTCCAGAGTGGGAATCTTGTGACCGCCCTTTAAATTCAAGGCCCGGAGATCGTCCAGGTTAAAATCCTCCACCGGGCCGCTGCCGTCGGTGAGCCGGTCTACCTTGTCATCGTGAAAGACAATGATTTCACCGCTGCGAATCCTGAACACGTCGATCTCGATCATATCCACCCCGATCTCCAGGGCTTTTCGTATCGAAGCGGTCGTATTCTCCGTTTCGTGCCCCATTGCACCTCGGTGGCCAATGATGAGGGGCGGTGTGCCGGATGGCTGGCAAGAACCCATGGTAACGGAAATAAGAAGGATCCAAAATGCTCGCATGGTCCTGGTTTACGCACTCCTAAAATACAAAGTCTCGCTTTCCGGGCATCCCGGGGCGGGAAGGATTTTAGATGATTTCGGAAAAAGCAGTCGAAACTTTTCCTATATTCAGCTCACAATTAACCAATTAACCGTTCTAACATGTTTACTAAACAAAATCTTGTGGCTACGCTCGTTGGAGGAGTGGCCATGTTTATTTTGGGCTATCTCATCTGGGGGATGGCCACGATGAGTTTCTTTCAGGAGCACACTTTTGAAGGACTTGGCAAAGGGGAAGATGAAATGGATTTGATCAGCATCTTCCTCGGCAATTTATTCGGAGCCTTCGCACTGAGCACCTTGTACCGCAAATGGTCGCGTGGACACCACAGTGCCGGTGAAGGTTTTAAGTTCGGCGCCTGGATCGGGTTCCTGATCGGGGTGGGCATGGGCCTGGTCTGGTACGGCACCTCAAAAATGATGGACGGTACCGGCTATGTGGTAGAAGCCGTACTGGAGATTGTTTATTACGGCATTATCGGGGTGATCATTGCCCTGGTCTACAAGGCCCTTGCCAAAAAAGAAGCGGCCTGAGGCATTAGCAGCCTGACGGAATGAAAACCGCGCCGGGTGGCGCGGTTTTTTTGATCTTTTGGGAGTTTGTGAACCTGCCTTCGGAAGGGCAGGTTGAAAATTTCTTTTGAAGCTAAGCCAACAGTTGGAATATCACCGATTCCAAAGGAGCCAACTCAAGCCTTATCCTTCCCGTGCCGCCGGTAATCCGGAGTACGCCCGGCCTGTTGCCATAGAGCATTTCGCGCAGGGGATACGTGCCGTCTTCCAGGCCCCACTGCGCGATAATTTCGGGCGGTAGTTGCAGCTCCACGCCGTAGCCACGTCCGCTTTGAAAATTACAGGCGATCAGCAGGCGCTCTTTCCCTTTCCAGCGCACAAAGGAATAGATCCGGTGGTCGTAGCCCTCCGTATGTTCCTTGTTGAAGTAATGGATGTCCAGGAATGCACCGGTCAGGGCGCGGCTGCCGATGGTGAAATTCAACAGGCGCCGGTGGAAGTCGCGGAGGGCGCGTTCACCCGGCCGCAACAGCCCCCCGTCAAAGGCGCCCCCATTCATCCAGCGTTGGTGGTGGGGTACGCCGATATAATCGAAGATGGAAGTGCGACCCGGGCTGCCGAAACCGGCGTGCTCCGCAGCAGGCTCACCAACCTCCTGGCCGAAATAGACCAGAACCGGGGCCGGCCCCAATGTGGCGGTTACCACCATGGCAGGACGGGCCAGGTCGGGGTCGCCCGCAAATTCCGGTGCTGCGATCCGGTGTTCGTCGTGATTTTCCAGAAAGCGGAGCAAGTGGGATTCGATCCCCTGCTGATCCCTGAGTACCACCGGGATATGGTCCGTCCACCCATACCCTTTTACAATGTGCTTCAGGCTGTCGTACAGCTCCACCTTGTCGTAGAGGTAATCCATTTTTCCCAGGCCGATATAATCCCGGTATTTTCGGGGATCGTAGACCTCCGCCATCAGGAAGGCCTCCGGGTTGCAATGCTTGATATTGGAATTCAGGTAGCTCCAGAATTCCACAGGGACCATTTCCGCCATATCGTATCGGAAACCGTCCACCCCCTGCTCCAACCAGTAGAGGGCGATGTCCCTGAATTTCATCCAACTGGGCGGCACCTCCCGGGCCTCCCAGAAAGCCAGGTGCTCTTCATACCCCTTCTCCCGGTATTCTCCCGGCAACGTATCAAAGGCATGCGCCCCTTCCGGCGTAACCCCGTAGTTGACCTTTACGGTTTCATACCAGTCATCCATGTCCGGTCGGGCCAGCCGGGAACCGTTCCCCGTCCATTTGGCCGGAAATTCGCGATACGGGGTTTTGAGCGCCGGGTGCGATTCGCCGCCCAGGGGCTTATAGCCGTTACGCCATTCCGGGATCTGGAAGGCCTCCCCCGGCAAGTAATAGAAGTCATTCCCGGGACTAAACATTACGGAGCGATCGTCATCGGCGCCCAGGGGCCTGCGCCCTGTGGGGGTGGATGCTCCCTCGTAATCCCGGGCAACGTGGTTCGGAACGATATCGATCACCACCTTCATACCGGCGTCATGGGTGCGGCGGACCAATGCCCTGAACTCTTCCAGCCGCCGGGAAGGATCCGACGCCAGGTCCGGGTTTACGTTGTAATAGTCCTTTACGGCATAGGGGGAACCTGCCCGCCCTTTTACCACCTGCGGGTGGTCCGGGCGGATGCCGTAGGCCGAATAATCCGTCACCATGGCGTGGTGTGGGACGCCGGTATACCAAATATGGGTCACCCCGAGATCCCGGATGGCCTGTAGCGCTTTTGTTGTGAAATCCCCGAATTTGCCGACCCCGTTCTCTTCCAGGGTACCCCAGGGAATATTGGCGGTGCAGGTATTTCCGAAAAGGCGGGTGAAAACCTGGTAGACTACGAATTTCTGTCGGTCACTCATGCAAGGTCCATTCGATGCGGTCGGGGGCTCGTTGCAATGCCCCTTATTCGCATCCCGGCATTCTACTCTGGAAAAGGTTTGGTGGTCAGCATGTAGGCCCCTTTCCGGTCCAAAGATAGGGAATCGCTCCAGCTCATACGCCTGCCCGATATCAAATCGGTCAGGTGCTGACCCTCCAGCCCCAATTCGGCGAACCGAGGGGTGTTGAGCCGCAGCGGCTTTTCATTTTTATTCAGGACCAGCACCACGGTTTCGCCCTCCGTCCGGCGGGCCAGCACATAAACCCCGTCCTCCGGCGCAAAATGCAGGGTACTGCCCGATTGCAACGCCAGGCTCTGCTTGCGGTAGTTCAGCAGCCTGCGCAGTTTGCGCTGCATCTCCGACTGCGCAGGACGAAGGCCCTTGCCGGTAAATGCATTCACCCGGTCCCCCTTCCAGCCCCCCGGGAAATCGGAACGGATCCTCCCGTGGTCATCCGGCTTATCGCTGTTCTCCAGGAGGATCTCCGTACCATAGTATATCTGGGGGGTCCGGGGGACGCTGAGCAAAAAGGCCAGCGCCATCTCCGCAAGCACTTCGGATTCCCCAAGCTGGGTATAGAGACGGTCCATATCGTGGTTGTCCCCGAAAAAAAGCAGGTTACCCGGCGCTTCATAATGGAAATCGTTGGCCAGTGCCTGGTAAAGCAGGTTCAACCCGCTTTCCCATTCTTCTTCGGTAGTCAGGGCCTCAATCAGCGCATGCTGCAGCGGAAAATCCATTACGGTCTTCAGGTGGGACCGGTATCCGTCCCGGTTCTGCGCTCCG
>JBNKHB010000042.1:0-14424 GCA_050290125.1 Robiginitalea sp. | reverse complement strand
AAATTTGAATTTTATACCTCGCGCCTGGGGATCGGATACAAGGATATCGTGCCGTTTTACGAGCAACAGATCCGGGACAACCCCAAGGTAGAGTTGAAAATGCTGCACTTCTTTATCAATACGGGCATTCGCGACAATGCCTACTATTGGAACGAACTGATCAAATGCCTGAAGGTTTACACCCGGCTCAAAAAGATCTGCCCCAGCCTGGACAGCCTGAATATCGGCGGCGGTTTCCCCACCAAGAATTCCCTGGCCTTTGATTACGATTATGCCTATATGGTGGACGAGATCGTAAACCAGGTTAAGCTGGCCTGCGAGGAGGAGGATATACCTGTACCCGACCTTTTTACCGAGTTTGGGAGCTTTACCGTTGGGGAAAGCGGGGGCGCCCTGTACGAGGTGCTCTATCAGAAGCAACAGAACGACCGCGAGAAGTGGAACATGATCGACAGCTCGTTCATTACTACCCTCCCGGATGCCTGGGCGATCAACAAGCGGTTTATCCTGTTGCCCATCAACCGATGGGACGATCCCTACGAGCGGGTGTTACTCGGCGGGCTTACCTGCGACAGCGACGATTATTACAACAGCCAGCAGGATATGAATGCCATTTACCTGCCAAAATACCATCCGGAAAAGCCTCTGTACATCGGGTTTTTCAATACAGGGGCCTACCAGGAGACCATCGGGGGCTACGGCGGTTTGCAACACTGCCTGATCCCGCATCCGAAGCATATCCTGCTGGACCGCGACGAATCCGGAGCCCTGATCACCCGGATGTTCAGCCGGCAGCAACAGCCCGAAGACCACCTGAAAATCCTGGGGTACGAAACCGGGACCCCGGCAGAGGCCGGAATACTATCAACTCACGAATGGAAGAATTATGAATAAGTCTACTACCTATGCCGGCATTCCCGAGGAATTCGCCCAGGAGGAGAAGGCTGGGATCGTCCTGATCCCCGTGCCATATGACGGCACCAGCACCTGGGGCAAAGGGGCGGACAAAGGGCCGAAGGCCTTTCTGGAGGCCTCCGAGAACATGGAGCTATACGATATCGAGACCGGCACGGAGCCCTACAGGAATGGGGTGTACCTGGCACCGGCCATCGAAGAAAACAGCAGTCCGGAAGCCTTGGTACAACAGGTACACGACGAGGTAAAGCACTATATCAAACGGAACAAGTTCGTTACTCTGGTGGGCGGGGAACATTCGCTCTCCATCGGATCCATCCGCGCCTTTAACGAGTGCTTCGAAGACCTGACCGTCCTGCAGATCGATGCGCATGCGGATTTGAGGAAGACCTACGAGGGGACGGCCTGTAACCATGCCTGCGCCATGCACGAAGCCGCCCAAACCACCAACCTGGTACAGGTGGGCATCCGCAGCATGGATGCGCTGGAGCAAACCTACATGGATACGGAGAAGGTATTCTTTGCTCACGAAATGGTTACCGACGAATACTGGATGGACAAGGCCCTGGAGGCCATGACGGACCGGGTATTCATCAGCTTTGACCTGGACGCCCTGGATCCCTCCATCCTGCCGGCTACCGGCACCCCGGAACCCGGCGGTTTGTTCTGGTATGAAACCCTGGAATTCCTGCGCCGGGTGTTCGAGGAAAAAGAGGTGGTGGGTTTTGACCTGGTAGAGCTCTGCCCGGGGCCTTCGGACCGTCCTTCCGCCTTCCTGGCCGCCAAATTGTACTATAAGATGCTCAGCTATAAATTCAACGAAGAAGGAGTGGATGGCGAAGAGCAGGACGGAGATGACGCGGACTTTACCCGCGGAGGCTCCTCAAAATTCGATGACGATGAGTTCTAACAGCAACGTAAGGGATTTTATCCTCCACCATTTCAGGCATTTTAATGCTGCAGCGCTGGTGGATGCGGCCAAGGGTTACGAGGCACAGCTGGAAGGCGGCGGGCGCATGCTCGTTTCGCTGGCCGGCGCCATGAGTACCGCCGAACTCGGCTGCAGTTTTGCCGAGATGATCCGCCGCGACAAGGTGCATATCGTCTCCTGTACGGGGGCTAACCTGGAGGAAGACCTGATGAACCTGGTGGCGCACAGCCATTACCGCCGCATCCCTGGATACAGGGACCTGACCGCCCAGGACGAATGGGAGTTACTGGAGCAGGGCCTGAACCGGGTTACGGATACCTGCATCCCGGAGGAAGAGGCCTTCCGCCGGTTGCAACAGCATATTTTTGATCTGTGGAAGGCCGCAGAAGATGCCGGGGAACGGTATTTTCCCCATGAATATATGTACAAGCTCCTGCTGTCGGGCGTACTGGAGCCCTATTACGAGATCGACCTGAAGGATTCCTGGATGTACGCAGCAGCCCAGCGCAACCTGCCGCTCGTATGCCCGGGCTGGGAGGACAGCACCATGGGCAATATCTTTGCCTCCTATGTGCTCAAGGGCGAGCTGTCGGCATCCACCGTTAAATCGGGGATAGAATACATGACCTACCTGGCGGACTGGTACACCGAAAATTCGGGGAACGGCATCGGCTTCTTCCAGATCGGCGGCGGCATTGCCGGGGATTTTCCGATCTGCGTGGTCCCCATGCTGGCGCAGGACATGGAGCGTACGGATACCCCCTTCTGGAGTTACTTTTGCCAGATCAGCGACAGTACCACCAGCTACGGATCGTATTCCGGGGCGGTACCCAATGAAAAGATCACCTGGGGAAAGCTGGGGATCGATACACCCAAATTCATTGTGGAAAGCGACGCCACAATTGTTGCACCTTTGATTTTTGCGTATCTTTTAAACATGTAAGATGGACAACCTGAAGCGCGTCATAGTAGATTTTAAGAAACTGACCCCCGAGGTGCTCAAGCTGCTGGTGGCAAAATACCCGGACGGTTACGACGATGACCATATCATCACGTTCCGGAATGCCATGGGCGAACGCGTGGAAGCCGTTGAGGTTACCACCGACGACACCAAGTACCTGGTTAAGATCAGTGCCAAGCTGGAAAAGACCATGGCCAACTATGACGAAGATGACTATGAGGACTATGACGATGACGATCCTTCGGCCATTCCGGACATTGAAATGGAGGAAGATGACGATTCCGATATGTAATCTTTACGCCGTATGAAGCGCGCTCAATTTCACCTCTCGCTCCCGTGCCGGAGCATCAGTGCTACCAAATCCTTTTACAACGAAACGCTGGGGGCTTCCCTGGGACGGGAATCCACGCAATGGGTGGATATCGACCTTTTCGGGAACCAGATCACCTTTACCAAGATCGGCGAGTTCCAGTTCCATTACAAATCCTATAAGTTCGAGGATTCGGTCTTGCCGGCCTTTCACTTCGGGGTACTGGTGGAAGGGCCCGAATGGGAAAAACTGTTGGGCCGCATCCAGGGATTGTCCCTGGAGCTACCGGTTAATACCGAGTTTTTGAGCGGCAGGACCGGAACGCACCGCTCCTTCTTTGTGGAAGACCCGAACGGCTACATGGTGGAGTTCAAGCATTTCCTGAACCCCGACGACATTTTCCAAACCTGATCATTTTACCTTATCCGTATCCGAGCCGGGCTGCGGGCCCGGCCTAATTCCGTGACCATGAAAGAAATGAACGTAGTGGGGAGCGAGGAATGGTGCGTATTCGATGACCTGGGGATCCCGGCCATCAAAGCCCGTGTGGATTCGGGCGCGCGCACTTCTTCCATTCAGGCCACGCATATAAAAGTATACCAGGAACACGCCGAGGACTGGGTGCAATTCGAAGTCCATCCGCTGCAGGAAAACCGGGGGATTACCCTTACTTGCCGTGCGAAGTTGATCGACCGCCGGATCGTCCGCAGCTCCAACGGCACTTCCGAAGAGCGCTGTGTCATCAAAACGCCCGTGCGATTAGGGGAGGCCGTATTTGATATTGAATTGACCCTGGCCAGCCGGGAAACCATGGAATACCGTATGTTATTGGGCCGGGAGGCCATTGCAGGCCGCTATCTGGTGGATCCCTCAGGGAGCTACCGGCAGCAGGATTTTGACGAAGAGGAAATCCGCCGGAAATATGCGCCCTATATGGCGGAGCGTACCGGTCTGAAGATCGCGTTGCTCGCCAGTAACCCCGACCTGTACAGCAACAGGCGGATCATGGAGGCGGCCCAGGCCCGCGGGCACGAGATCGTTTTCCTGAACGTGGAGCTGGTGTACATGAAACTGGACGCCAACGCCCCTGAGATCCACTATAAGGGAGAGAACATCCTTGGCGAATTCGACGCCATCATCCCCAGGATCAAACCGGCGGTGACCTTTTACGGCTGCGCCCTGATCCGTCAATTCAACAACCTGGGGGTATACTGCCTCAATACGGCGGAGGCCATTACCCAGTCGCGCGATAAACTCTTCGCTTCCCAGCTCTTTTCGCGCCACGATCTTCACATCCCCATTACGGGCTTTGCCAAATCGCCCAGCAATACCAAAGACCTGATCAAAATGGTCAACGGCGCGCCGCTGATCATCAAGCTCCTGGAAAGCACGCAGGGCAAGGGCGTGGTACTGGCCGAGACCAATAAGGCGGCGGAAAGCGTCATCAACGCCTTCAAGAGTGTGCAGACCAATATCCTGGTACAGGAATTCATCAAGGAAGCCAATGGGGAGGATATCCGCTGCTTTGTTGTGGACGGTAAGGTGGTGGCTTCCATGAAGCGGCAGGCGGAAAAAGGCGAATTCCGGGCCAATATCCACCAGGGCGGTACGGCATCTGCCGTTAAGATCACCCCGGAAGAGCGGAAGCTGGCGGTAAAAGCCGCCAAGATCCTGAACCTGGCGGTCGCCGGGGTGGATATCATCCGTTCCAACAAGGGGCCCCTGCTGCTGGAAGTTAACTCATCCCCCGGCCTGGAAGGCATTGAGAATGCCACGGGCAAGGATATCGCCGGTAGCATGATCCGGGCGGTGGAGCGGAAACTGCGCTTTGAGAAGGGGACGCCCCTAGCTGCGGGAATCCCTGCCGGATAATTCCTCGAGCATGGTGGCGGTGGTCGCCTTCAGGTCGTATTCGGGTTGCCAGCCCCAGTCCTTCCTCGCTTTGGAATCATCTATGCTTCCGGGCCAGCTTTCGGCAATTTGCTGCCGGAAATCAGGCGCATAGCGGATCTTGAAATCCGGGAGTTTATCCTGTATGGAAGCGGCGAGTTCCGCCGGGGTAAAACTCATGGCCCCCAGGTTGTAAGAAGAGCGGATACTGATCATTTCCGCATCGGCCTGCATGATCTCCAGGGTGGCGCGGATCGCGTCGTCCATAAACATCATGGGCAGGCGGGCATCCGGCTCCAGGTAGCAGGTGTATTCCCCTGTCGAAAGCGCCTGGTAATAGATCTCCACCGCGTAATCGGTAGTGCCCCCGCCGGGCTGGGTCTTGGAACTGATCAGTCCCGGATACCGGAGGCTCCGCACATCCACCCCGTACTTCTTGTGGTAGTAGGCGCACCAGCGTTCCCCGGCCAGTTTGCTGATGCCGTAAACCGTCGCAGGTTCGGTGATCGTAGCTTGCGGCGTGTGGTCCTTAGGGGTATTCCCGCCGAAGACCGCGATGCTGGAAGGCCAGAAGACTTTGGCGACCTTGCGCTCCTTTGCCAGGTTGAGCACATGGATCAGGGAATTCATGTTAAGGTTCCAGGCCCGCTCCGGGAATTTCTCCGCCGTGGCGCTGAGCATGGCGGCCATCAGGTAGATCTCCTCCACCTCGTAATGCATCACCACCTCTTCCACCGCGTCCGCGCTGGTGGCGTCCAGGATTTCAAAGGGTCCGGACTCCATGAGTTGGGCCGATCCTTCCCGGATGTCGCTGGCGATCACTTTCTCGTTTCCGTGCAATTGCCGCAAGGCCAGGGTGAGTTCGGTGCCGATCTGCCCGCAAGCCCCAAGAATCAGGATGGTTTTAGACATATAGAAGCGTATGAATGCGCGTAGAAGCAAAGATAACTCTTTGTAAAATTTGTACCTTCGTCCTATGCGGAGATTAACGGTTTTCCTGCTGGCCTTGCTGCTGCCGGCCGCAGGTTGTAAACAGGACCAGAACAGTCCTGCGGAAGCTCCGCAGGAGGAGGTATCCGCCGATACGCTTCCCCTGCCGCGACCTGTCGGGATCAGCGCCGGTGCCCGCTCGGAAATGCCGGACTGGGCCGAGTTCAATGCCCTGGAAGAACGAATGGACGCCATTTATGGCGCGGACAGTCCGGAAGACATGACGTTGTTGCTGGAAGACCTCATGGAACTCTGCGGGCAGCTGGAGGCATCCGACTTTCCGGAAACCTTCGACCAGTCGTCGGTACGGAGCCGGATCAAGGTCTTCAAGACCTTTCTGATGAAGACCCGGGCCGCCCTGGAATACCGGCGGGACTACCGGCCGGCGCTGCGCCAGGCCCTGGAAGCCTACAATGCCCTGCGCGAACAGCTCGACCGGATCGTAACCAGTACTATTGACCCCAGCCTTTTTGAAAATGAATAAGATTTTGATCCTTTTGGCTTTCCTCTTCGCGGTCTCCGCCGCGGCACAGCAGGAGGCACGTATGACCGTAGACAGCTTGTTGACCGCCTGGCATCGGGCCGCTTCCGAGGCGGACTTTGAAGGGTATTTCGGAGCTATGGCGGATGGCGCCGTATTCATCGGCACGGACGCCTCAGAAAACTGGGACAAGAATGCCTTTATGACCTTCTCCAAACCCTTTTTTGACAGGGGAAGAGCCTGGTCCTTCACGGCAGTGGAGCGGAACATATTCTTGAGCCCCGACGGCAAGACCGCCTGGTTTGACGAATTGCTGGATACCTGGATGCAACTCTGCAGGGGCTCCGGGGTTGCCGTTCGGACCGATTCCGGATGGAAGATCGCCCACTACGTCCTGTCGCTGACCATGCCCAACGATGCCGTACAGGAAGCGATCGCCCTTAAGCGCGAACCGGACAGCCTGCTGCGCATCCGCCTGGAAAAACCCTAACCCAAACCACCCGCAAACATGCGTATCCGACTCTTATTATTCATCCCCCTTATCAGCCTCACCCTGGGTTGCCGGCAGGAGCCCGCAAACGTTCAGGCCACAAGCTTCTACAATACCGAGCTTTTTAAAGACGTGCAATTGTCGGGCATCTTTGAGGATTCCAAGACCTTTGTGGACCTGGCAAGGGACCGGTCCTTCACCGAGCTCGAAGCGCTGTACCTGGCCCAGCGGGAATCGGAGGATTTTGACCTTGCCGCGTTCGTAGCGGACCATTTCAAGCAACCGGCTGCGGGACCCGAAGGCTTTCACACCGACAGCACCCGGAGCATGTTCAGCCATATTTCGGCTATGTGGGAGTCCCTGCGGCGAGGCCCCGACCCCGTGGACAGCCTGTCCTCCAGGATCCCGCTTCCTTATCCCTATGTGGTGCCGGGCGGCCGCTTCAGGGAGATCTATTACTGGGATAGCTACTTCACCATGATCGGCCTGGTTACGGATGGTCAGCGGGAACTCGCCTCGGATATGGTGAGGAATTTCGGCCATTTGATCGACTCCATCGGGTTTATTCCCAATGGGACCCGGGACTATTACCTGACCCGTTCCCAACCCCCGTTCTTTACCATGATGGTGGACCTGCTGGCGCAGGGCGACAGCGCGGTGGCGATGCAATACCGGGATCAGGTAGAGAAAGAATACCGCTATTGGATGGAAGGCGCCGGCGACCTGGGCGAACAGGAAGCCGCAAACCGCGTCGTTCGCGAAGCGGATATGACCTTTATGAACCGGTACTGGGACAGCGGGGAAACACCCAGGCCGGAATCCTATGCCGAAGACCTGCATTTGGCTGCCGATGCAGCTTCGGATTCCGCCCGGACACAACTTTACGCGCACTTGCGTTCTGCCGCGGCTTCGGGTTGGGATTTCAGTTCCAGGTGGTACGGTCAGCCGGGGGATTTCGCCTCCACGCGCACGGCCGATATCCTGCCCGTAGACCTTAATTGCCTGTTGTTTTTTATGGAAGAATGGTTGGCCGAAGCGCATCGCAAATCCGGGGAAACGGAAGCGGCCGAACTCCTGGAGCAACGCGCGGCCGGCCGTCAGGACTTTATCAACCAGCGCATGTGGGACGACTCCCTGAAATATTATACCGATTTCAACTTCCGGGAAGATGCCGCTACGGGCCAGCTGACCCTGGCTGGCGTATTCCCGCTTTATTTCGGGCTTGCGGATCCCGGGCAGGCGAGTGCCGTCCGGGACCGCCTGATGGCAGATTTCCTAAAGCCCGGCGGCCTCCTGACCACCCTGGAGGAATCCGGGCAGCAATGGGATTCGCCCAACGGCTGGGCCCCGCTCCAGTGGATGGCGGTCCGGGGGCTGATGCGGTATGGGTACTACGAGGAGGCCCGGGAGATCATGCAGCGGTGGCTGGCCATCAACGAAAAGGTCTATGAGAACACCGGCAAGATGATGGAGAAATACAATGTCAGCGACACCACCCTGTTGTCCGGGGGTGGGGAATACCCTACCCAAGACGGGTTCGGATGGACTAATGGGGTTGCCATCGGGTTCCGCGAATTGCTCCGGAACCTGCCAGGGGAATAAGCCCCTTCAGCGTTCCTGCTTCCTAGTTTTCTGGGGTCGTTTCGCCCTGTTGTTTTCTGGATTCCAGCGCCTGCTTGCTCAGACTGGCCAGGTTGAAGTTGGGTGCCAGGGCCAACGCCTCGTCAAAGCTGCTGATGGCCTTGTCGATGTTGTTCTTGTTCATCCCGTACTGGGCCAGGCCACGCAGGTGGATGAGCGCCGCCTTCAAGGAGACTTCATAGGGCTGCTGACGCTCGTAGAACGCGTACATCATATCGTCCTGTGCACTTTGTATCCCCGTTTCAATATCCGTGAGGGCCCCTGCATTCTCGCCTACCTGGATCTTCAGGTCTGCCATTTCATAGGAGAGGTAGGGGTTGGGGTTGCGCTCGTACAGCGCCTGAAAATGCTCCAGCGCCCGTTTGGGCTGGTTGAGCGATTTTAAGGAGAGGGCCTTAACCTGGAGGGCAATATCCGAATCGTCCGCATTGTGCTCCACACCCAGCAGGTTGAGCGCCTGCAGGTATTGTTCGTTGTTGGCATATACATACGCCAGGGTATCCCGGCGTTCCACCGACGGATTCAGTACATTCAAATGGGTCAGGGCGTTGATGACCCCGCGAACATCCGCCTGGATGCGCATTTGCCTGTAATAATCCTCATAATGCTTTATCAGGGCCTCGTTGCTCTGGGCATTTAACCCGAAGGAGGAGGCCAACAGCAGGACAAAAAATACGTTCTTCATTACCTCAGCAATTTTGCAGTGCGCAAAACTAAGTTATTTTTCGGACATCTCCGGCGGCCAACGCTGCTGATTTGGGGGTATCGGGGCCAGAAAAAAAGGGATGCGCCTGGCGCATCCCTCGATTTGGGTCATGGTTCGTTGTTTGTTGCGGGCCCTTTTACAAGGCGGGGGTCAACTCGCGACGCCGGAACCGTTGCAGCAACTGCGCATAAAACGACAGGCTTTTCCGGTCCGTTTGCAAACAAGTTTTCAGAAATTCCCTCAGGTTTTTGAACATGAGGTTTACATGTAATATCGGAAGGTTCAGGTTGATCGTTTTCGGGTCGTAACCGGAATCGTCCGTTATGACATTCATTTTAATTCGCTTGCGGTGATAGTCGATATCGACATCCGCGGCATTGTAATGGTTCTTCAACAGGGCGTTGTGGAACTCCCTGTAACGGGCGCTGATGGTTCCTCGGCTGCAACTCTCCGCAATTAAGCGATCCAGTTCAGCCAAAATCCTCTTTTCCAATCTTTTTGATTCCATGACACTAGGTATTTGATGTATATCAAAGATACCGTTTATCGATAAAATATTGAAAATCAGCGATATAAATTAGCATTTTATCGAGGATTTTGTTGTGAACGCAAGGCAGGTTGATGTGAATCAACTGAAAATCGATGTCTTAAAACCTGTCTTTTTAATAAGAAAAGACCTACTTTTTATTAGTTTAGATGGGTTTTCCGCACTTTCAGGCCTGAATTCCGGGGCCGGAAGACCGTATGTTACCGCCTCCCGAACATAGTATTCCCGCTTGGCGGGATGTTCGGGGGCCACCCCGTGGATCAGAGCTTCCCCGGGGTCTGACCGGATGACCTCTACCAGGATGCGCAGGCAGTCTTCCCGGCGGATCAGGTTTACTGGATCTCCGCCTCCGCTTATCCCCTTTTTCCCCGACAGTTGACGGACCGGATGCCGATTCCCTCCGATAAGTCCGCCGAAGCGTACCACCGTTACATCCACCTCCCAAACAGCATGGCGCAAGACCTCTTCCGCTTCCAGGACCTGTCGCCCGCTGAGCGAATCCGGAATGGGCGTTGTAGCCTCATCCACCTCCCCCTGATCGCTTCCGAAAACGGAGGTACTGCTCACAAAGATGAGGTGGCTGAGGCCCGATGCCCGAATGGGGGCTACCAATTGCCGGATCCGGCCCGGGTAGTCGGCATTGGGATCTTTCCGGAGACCTGGCGGGATGTTGCAAACCAGGCAATCCAAACCTTTCAGGAATTCGGTGATAGGACCGTGAATGCCATCGGCTTTCAGTTCGATGCGATACGGTTCAATGCCGGTCTTTCGAAGCACTTCCAGCTGTTCGCTCCGCGTACTGCTGCCCTTTACGGCATAACCGGCGGAAAGTAATTCTTCGGCCAGGGGGAGCCCGAGCCAGCCGCAGCCCAACACCCCAACCGTTCTAGTCAAAGCGGAGGGTTTTGATCAGCATCACGGCATCATTGAGAACAAATGGCATGGGAATGGCTGCTGCAGGTCGCGGGGGAACGCTGAAGAGCGGGTTGGTCAACAGGTCGTTTGAGGCTTCGTAAACGGTGAGCTCCAGCGGACGGTCCGCCGGAAAGACGAGATCCAGGCGGGTGGGTTGGTTGTGGCTGACATAGCGCGTGACCAATTTTCCCCCGCGCCGGTTTTGTAAATAGGCATCTTCCAACGGGAGTCCGCATACCCGTGCTTCGGTGAGCGGCGTTTCATTGGTAAATACGTCCAGGCGGTTAATAGCCCTTCGGGGTATGATTTCCAGGCTTAGCTGCCGCTCGCCGGCAATTACGGTGTCCCTGATCCTTCTGATTTCCGGCGCCGGGACCTCCTTTACGGGGGCTTCCGCCACCTGGGTAAAACCGGTGCTGTACTTACTGCTGATGGTACGGGAGCCCAGCGCTTCGGCTCCTGATCGGGCGTCCTTCAGATAGGCCTTTGTCCATTCGGAAGGTACTTTTTCGTAGGTGGCCCAAAAGGCCCGGCCCGAATCCGCATCCAGGGCGTACAGGAGGCTGGTAGGCTTGGGCCGTTCGGGATCAAACCCGCTCTGGAAGTGGGCGCCGGCCATCAAGCCCAGGAAAACCAACAGGCCCAGCCAGCCGAATCTTTTTTTGTTCGGATATCGTTGCAGGATCCCGAGCAGCAAAAGGAAAATAAAAGTGGCCATCAGGCTGGCTGCGATCATCATTTTCAGTCCCAGGCCTTCCGGGAATAGTTTTACGAGCGGAGCCAGGATCCACAGGGCGGGTATCCCGAGCGCCGTCAGGAAATAGGGATTCGGGTTTTCCTGGCGGAGGGCAATAAGGAGCATCATCAGCAGGGCCAGCCCGGGGATCAGGAAGAAAGCCGCTCCCTCCAAATAGTGGTTGAGCAACCCGCAGACCACCAGCCAGAAGGCGGCCGGCGCCACCAGGGCATCCGCAGGAGAAAGCTTGCGAAACCTGCTGTAAACCAGGAAGCAACTCCCAACCGAGAAGGCCGCCCAGGCAGCGATGTACAAATAGCCGTTATAGGTAAAGCCATGGAGGATATCCCCGTAAGACGGATAGAGGGTGTTCAGCAGCGGCCAGGCGACATAACCGGCCAGACCGTTGATCAGCAGGCACAGCAACATGGGCACCCATCCCGTAATGACCCCTTTTTGGCTAAGGCTCCCCGTTTGGAATCCCAAGATCAGCAAGGCGAGGAAGAGGATTACACCCATTGTGAACAGCGGCCAGATCCAGCTGAAAGGATAGCTGAGCAGGCCGTAAAACGGCAGGTTAAAATAGACCCAGTCTTCCTGGCTTTTTAGGGTATCCAGGGGCACCCGGCTGAAATAGTCCAGCAAGGGTACCAGATAGCTGCCCTGATGGGCCAGTGTATTGCGATCCAGCCGGGGGGAGGTGTCCAGCGCCGTGTGGTAATCATAATGATCGCCGATAAAAGCAAAATTAAATCCCTCGATGTCCCTGTCCTTCCTGAATACGGTGAGGTCCGTGTCGTTGGGCATCATTTTATATATGCTGTACGCCAGGGAATTGGCCACGGGATAGTCCGGGTCCGCTTCGGTGAAGGCGCGGATCAATTCGGAATTGCCGGCGTTGGTCTCAATAAGCATGATGCCGGGCCCGCCGCTTCCGCGGGCCTCGAAATTCAGGACCAGGCCTACTTCCTGAGCCCAGGGGTGGTGGTTCACAAAAAGATCCGCCCCGTTCAGGCCCAGTTCTTCGGCATCCGAAATAAGGATGATGATATCGTTTTGGGGCGTAATGTTTTGTGCAAGGAAGGCTCGTATCGCCTCCAGGATTACCGCCACTCCGCTACCGGCATCGCTGGCGCCCAACGAGGAATGCGGATTGCTGTCGTAGTGCGAGAGCAGGAGCAAGGCCTTGCCGGGACGGTTCCCCTCAATCCGGGCGAGGATGTTAACGGCCTTGCTGTGATTCCCCCAATCCCCGGCGGTATACCCGCTTTGGAGTTGCGGTTCCAGGCCCATCCCCCGCAGGGTATCCAGAATATAGGCCCGCACCGTTCCGTGAGCCGGGAATCCCACCGCGTGAGGCGCCTGTGCGATAGCCTGCACGTGCTGCAAGGCCCGGTCCGTGGAAAAATAGGTATCCGGGGCCCCGGCATCCGAACGGTAGGGCGGCATGGCGCCCTGGAAGGCCCAATACGTCAATAAGAGGAGGAGGAGAAAGGAGAGGACCGAGGCGGCGGGTTTCATACTGAGAATTTGGCATTTAAAAGTATGAATTTTTGATGGCTGCCGGCATTTGGACGATTATTTTTAAAGGATTCGGAAAGAATTTCGTATATTTAAGATTAACCTTACTAAAAACGCAACTTCATGGGCATCAAGAGTTTTCAAGGCCGCAGGGCCAAGGAGGTATCCAAAAAAGAGTACGATGCCCCCATCCTGGTATCGGATTACATGACGGAGAACCTGGTTACCTTTAGCCCGGACCAATCCATCCTGGAAGTGATGGAAGCCTTTACCAGGCATCGGATTTCAGGGGGGCCTGTGCTTGATGACAACGGATTCCTGGTCGGCATTATCTCTGAGGCCGATTGTATGAAGCAAATCTCCGAGAGCCGGTATTTCAATCAGCCTATTCTGGACAAAAGCGTGGAGCGCTTCATGACCAAGGAAGTGGAGACCATCCCGCACCACATGTCCATTTTTGATGCAGCCGGGATCTTCCATAAGAACAACCGCAGACGCCTTCCCGTTATGAAGGACGGTTTGCTGGTGGGGCAGATCAGCCGGAAGGATATCGTTATCGCCGCATTGAAATTAAATGCCCAGAACTGGAAATAGTACCGGGTTAGCCATTCATCTTATTTAAATCAAACTGCCATTCCCGCCCAATAGGCGGACCCATCCCTTTTTGTCCGGCCGATACCCCAGGTCGTAGATATAGTAGTCCGTCGTGCCATGCGGGTTTATCCGCAGATGGGTCAGGTATCTGAAATCAAATCCGCGATCCGCCAGGTGGTTTCTGCGGATCCTGCCCGGCGCCTCCGCATTGCAAAAAGTTTGGAGGATCCGGTAATTACGACGCAGTCGGTTGTGGACCGTGCGCTGCAGCCGGTTTGCCGATCTGTTGCGCCGGTTGTGGTGGGCATTCCGACAGCCGTCGGAGCAATACACCTTGTCCGTCCGGCCGTGATACGATGCGCCGCATTCCCGGCAAATTCCTTTCATTGTGATCCTTATTCATCTGAGCGCACCATGGCCACTCCGGCTTCAAAGATCAGTGCAGAGAATGCAGTTCCCTGGCGGGAAAGCAACAGTTTTCTGGTTGGAAAGCAACAGTTCCCCGGCGGGAAAGCAACCAGGGGGCCATTGAACGGAATGATTTCCTCTTTAGATCTTACCGGTTAATCGTCGATGGCGGCGAAAACCATTTGACGGAACTTCCAGCCGGTTTCATCCTGCGGTGCACCCTGGGTTTGCTTCATCAGGATGCCAATGAGCTGTTCCCCGGGGTCCGCAAAATACTGGGTATTGAAGTAGCCTCCCCAGTCAAAGGTGCCCAGGCCTCCTTCACCGCCATGCGCCACCCCATCTTTGTTTACGATCCCGAACGGCAGGCCGAAGTCCTTCGGGCCAC
>JBNKHB010000041.1:0-14542 GCA_050290125.1 Robiginitalea sp. | reverse complement strand
CCTGCCGGAGAGCGACGAATACGGCACGCTGGGCGGCATGATCGTGAACGAGACCGGCGAGATCCCCAAGAAGGACAGCGAAATCCGCCTGGGCCCCTTCCTCTTTCGGATCCTGGAGGTCTCCAGCACCAAGATCGACCTGGTGACCCTGGAAGTCCTGGAGTTGGATTAGCAGCCGCTTCCAGGCCGTTATTTCCCTTTTATTATTGAGTAGAAAATGGTAATTTCGCCCACTGATTTAAACAATCCGTAGCATGGCTATTCTTGAGAAAATACGGAAGCGCACCACGGTCCTGATCCTGATCATCGGCCTGGCGCTCTTCGCCTTCGTTATATCCGATGTTCTTACCCGCGGCGGTTTCGGCGGCGCAAAAGTGGGGTCAGCCGTCGGCGAGATCAACGGCACCCCCATTTCCATAGACGAATTCCGCAACCGGATGGAAGCGGCGGAAGGACGCTTCGGCGCCCAGGCCACCTCTACCCAGATCGTCAATTCGGTATGGGAACAAACCGTTCGATCCACCATTTTGGACCAGGAGTTCGAAAAGATCGGGATCAGCATTGAACAGGACCAGATCATGGAACTGATCCGCACCAACCCGAATTTCACACAGAACCCGCAGTTCCAGGATGCCAACGGTAACTTTGACGAGGACGCCTTCAGGAATTTTATCAGCGACCTTCGGATCAATCAGCCGGAGCAATACCAGTTGTGGCTGCAAAGTGAGGACGCCCTGATCCAATCCGCCAAGGAACAAACGTATTTTGACCTGGTCCGCGCCGGTGTGGGCGCTACCCTCAAGGAAGGGGAGCTGGACTACCACCTGACCAACGACAAGGTAGACATCCGCTACGTGCGGATCCCTTTTGCCTCCATTCCGGACAGCACCGTCCAGGTTTCCAAAGAGGATATTGGCGCCTATGTCAGGAACCACCCGGACGAATTTGAGCAGGAAGCCGCACGGGATATCCGCTATGTGTACTTTGAGGAGAAAGCCTCGGACGAGGACATCACCGCCATCCGCGAATCCCTGATGCAATTGCTGGAGGATGAGGAGGAATACCGGGAAGACCTGGACTCCACCATCGTTAATCCCGGATTCCGCAATACGGATGATATGGCCGCCTTCCTGGACCGTAATTCCGATACCAAATTCGACACCATTTACAAGCCCAAGAATCAGTTGCCCGTCCAATTTGCGGATACCCTCATGTCCCTGCAGGTGGGTGAGGTTTTCGGCCCTTATCAGGATGCCAACCAACTCAAGATTAGCCGGATGATGGGCCGCAAGCCAAATGGCTCGGTAAAGGCCAGCCATATCCTGATCGCCTATGAAGGCGCGCTCCGGGCGGCACCTACCGTAACGCGTACCAAGGAGGAGGCGGAAGCCCGGGCGCAGGAATTACTGGTGCAGGCCAAAGCTTCTGGAGCCCAATTTGCGCAGCTGGCGCGCGATAACTCGGACGGCCCGTCCGCACCCAATGGCGGGGACCTGGGCTATTTCCAGCAAGGCGTGATGACCGAGGCCTTTAACGACTTTGCCTTCGGCAATCCCGTAGGTACGATCGATTTGGTAGAAACCGATTTCGGCTACCATATCGTAAAGGTGGACGACAAACAGGATGTAGTGCAACTCGCCACCCTGTCCCGGACCATCGAACCTTCCGACGAGACGGTGAATGCCTTGTTCACGGAGGCTACCAGCCTGGAGATGGCGCTGAGCGCCAACCCCGAAGGTTACAATCAGATCGCGCAGGAAAAGGGGTATACTTCCCGTCCGGTCAACAAACTGAAGGCCATGGACGAGAATCTGCCCGGCCTGGGTGCCCAGCGCCGCATTGTTCAATGGGCCTTTGCTGATGATACCGAGATCGGCGACATTCGCCGGTTTGACCTCTCCAACGGCTATGCCATTGCCCAGCTCACCGCTACTTACCGCAAGGGACCCATGAGCGTGGAAGATGCCTCGGTACAGGTACTGCCCAAACTGCGCAAGCAATACAAGGCGGAGCAGATCATCGCCGCCAATAATGGCAAGAGCCTGGAAGCCCTTGCCAGCGACAATGGACAGACGGTAGCGACCGCTTCCGCCCTGAACGTAAAATCCCCGACCATTCCGGGTGCCGGCCGCGAACCCCTCGTAGTGGGAACGGCCATCATGCTGGACCAGGGTGAGGAATCCGGACTCATACAGGGGGAGACGGGCGTCTTTAAGGTTGCGGTGACGGCCAAGGAAACGGCACCGGCCATGGACAACTATGCGCCTTATGCCAATACCCTTACCACTAGCGTGGTCCCGCGTATCAGCACCAGTGTTTATGAAGCGCTGAAGGCCAAAGCGGAAATTGAGGACTACCGGCCTACGTATTACTAAGGGAATCCCTAAACAAGCTTACAGATCCGCGGCGCTTCGGTGCCGCGGATTTTTTTTACAGGATCAATTCCGGATAGGGGAATTGGGTATCGTAGCCTTTTTGGCTGAAGTAGCTGCCGTCGTTATCCGTACCGGCCGCCAACACAAAATCCCCGCCCCAGGCCCCCAGGCTCTTCACGCTACCGGGAAAATCGGGAAACAGCCGCTGCTTCACCGTTGGTAAGCCCAGGTGATCGGAAATCATGGCCTCATGCCGGTCCAGGGCCTGGCAGAACGCCGCGAGGCTACGGGCTGATGCCAGTTCCCGGCTTAAGGAGGAGATGGCATCCAGAAATCCAATTCCGGCTTCACCCTTCTTTCGGTACAAGGCAATGCCTTCCCGGCTGTCTTGTTTCTCCTTCAGGTAGATAAAGCGCAGATGTCCGGCAAAGTCGGGTTTAAATGGGGCCGGCGCTATCTCCGGGCTCGTTCCGGGGCGGCGGGAGTAGAACAATGGCCCTTCGTGCCCGGCGCATGCCAGGTCGTAACCGCTGCCTCCAAAGCTGCGGTCCAGTAAGTCGTAAGGATTTACACCCGACCAGGCGGCCAGGTTGGCCAGCAGGGTGGAAGAGGTGCCGAGGCCCCAGTTACGCGGGAATTCCAGCCTGGTGGTAATGCGGGTCCCGCCCAGGCGTCCTGCTACCTGGGGCTTGAGGGCAATCAGTGTTTGAAGGATATAGAGCAACCGCCGCCGCGCATCCTTTGGCATGGGGCCCTCCGGCAGGGTTGCTTCCCACTCCGCTGCCGCGTACTGCTCACGCAGCCATTCGCTGCCGTCCGCCTCAAGGCTGATCCATTCTAGTTCCGGCCCCTGGTGCTTTGAGATTTCGAGCCATTGGCCCGGCCGGGTGGGTAATGCCAGGGCTACCGCCCCATCCAGGACGGCGTACTCCCCGGAAAGCAATAATTTGCCATGGCTGTAATAACGATCCATCAGCGGCTTTTTCTCAGTACGCCCAGTTGGGCCTCCACGGCACTGTGGCTGATACTGCGGGTCTGGAAGTAGTCGGCAAGCGCCTCTTTTTCGACGGCGGTGGCACCCAGCTGGTTCAGGATATTCATCAGGTGCATCTTCATATGCCCCTGCTGGATCCCTACCGTGACCAGGGACCCCAGCGCTGCGAAGTTCTGTGCCAGGCCGGCCGCAGCGGTAATTTCCATGAGTTCGGTTGCTGAAGGGTTACCCAGGATTTCCAGGGCGAGTTTGACCATTGGGTGTAGCCCGGTGAGTCCTCCCACCGTGCCGAGGGCCAACGGCAGTTCCAGCCAGAATCGGAAGATCCCGTCCTCCACACTGGCACCCGAAAGGCTCCGGTAACTGCCCGAGCGCGAGGCATAGGCATGGACCCCCGCCTCAACGGCCCGGAAGTCGTTCCCGGTTGCGATGACAACGGCATCCACCCCGTTCATGATACCTTTGTTATGGGTTACCGCCCGGTAGGGTTCCACATCGGCGATGCGAACCGCCTGCACGATTTTTCGGGCAAATTCGGTCTCATCCATCCCGCAATTATTCTGCAAATCGCTTGCCGGGCAGCTCACTTCCGCCCGTACCAGGCAATGGGGCACATAATTGGAGAGGATGCTCATTTGTACCTCTATCGGACTCCGATCCCCGAAAGCCGGGTACGTCGCGGCTTCCCGGACCAGGGTAGCGGCAAACTGTTCCAGGCAGGAGTTCACGAAGTTCGCCCCCATGGCATTACGGGTATCAAAGCTGCAATGCAACTGGTAATAGTCCGGCAGGGATTCGGTGAGATTGCGCAGTTGGATGTCCAGGATGCCCCCGCCGCGCTTTTCCATATTCCGGGTAAGGGGCCTGGCCTCCTCCAGCAACAGCGGTTTTATCTGCGCAAAGTACTGCTCCAGCACCTCCGGCTTCCCGTTGTAACTGAAATGTACCTGTCCGATCTTTTCCGTCCCCAGCACGCGGGTGCGGATCCCCCCGCGTTCCATCCAGTACTTGGCGGCCTTGCTGGCCGCGGCCACCACGGAACTTTCCTCGATGGCCATGGGGATGGCATACATTTTGCCATTGATGCTGAAGTTGGGTGCCACCCCAAGGGGCAGGTAGAAATTGCTCAGGGTGTTCTCGATGAATTCATCGTGCAGGCGCTGGAGTTTCGGATCGGTGTTCCAGTATTGTTTCAGCAAATCCTCCGTTTGCTCGGGGTGCCGGGTAAATCGGGTGGCGATCCACCGGATTTTCTCCTCTTTGGAAAGTTTGGAAAATCCGTCTATGGCCTGACTCATGCAGCTGGTTTTAATGGGCTAAGATACGCATTAGACCCTAAAGTTTCCGGGCGGTCCGAAAGGCTGAACCCCTGGAATTTAATAGCGGTCCATATGCGATTTCTGACAAAATATTCATAAACTTGGAGCTGTGCTCCTTCCCGCTTTCAGCTTTTAGGGAGTCCACTCTAAGTACCCATATACGCAATTTATGAAAAAACATTTCTGGCTCTGTCTGATCGTACTGGTAAGCTCCCAGGCCGTGTGGGCCCAACAAAAAATAACCCTTGAAGAAATCTGGGGAGGCGCCTTCCGCACCGAAGGCCTGGAAGTCCTGCGATCCATGGCGGACGGGGAACACTACACCGTACTGAACCTGGACCGGCAGGCGAGGCGCAGTTCCATCGACCAGTATGACTACCGCACCCAACAGCAGGTAGCCACCCTGGTCAGCAGCGATCTGGCCAGGGGGATCCCCTTGTTCACTTCATATGAGTTCAGCGACGACGAATCACAGGTATTGCTGGCTACGGATGAGGAAGCCATCTACCGTCACTCGCGGCTGGGGATCTATTATGTATACCATTTGGGATCTGGCTCCCTGACGCGTATTTCCGAGGATAAAATACAGGAGCCGGCGCTCTCCCCCGATGGAAAGCGCGTAGCGTACGTATATGAGAACAACCTCTATACCCTTGACCTCGCGGATGGCACCCGCAGGCAGATCACCAGCGACGGGCGTCGCAATGCCGTGATCAACGGGATTGCAGACTGGGTCTATGAAGAGGAGTTCTCTTTTGTGCGGGCCTTTCAATGGAATTCGGACGGCACCAAACTCGCTTTTCTGAGGTTTGACGAAAGCCAGGTCCCTGAATTCTCCATGGACGTTTTCGGCACGGGGCTCTACCCGCAGCAGGAGACCTTTAAATATCCGAAGGCAGGGGAGGTGAATGCGGAAATAAGCCTGCACCTGTACGACCTGGCAAGCGGTCAAACCCGAATGGTCACGCTGCCCGAGGCCTATTACATCCCCCGGATCAAATGGATGCACCATCCGGACCACCTGAGCGTGCAGACCCTGAACCGCCACCAGGACCGTTTGCGGCTCTATCGCGTAAATGCGCAAAGCCTTCAGGCGGACATATTGCTGGAGGAAACCGATGCGGCCTATGTGGACGTTACGGACGACCTGACCTTCCTGCCGGACGATCGGTTTATCTGGACCAGCGAACGGGACGGGCACAACCACATTTATTTGCACGACGAGGACGGCGCCGTCCAGCGGCAACTGACCAGCGGTCCGTGGGAAGTTACCTCTTACTACGGCTATGATCCGGACAAGAAGCGGATCTTCTATCAAAGCACCGAACGGGGCTCCATCGTCAGGGATGTCTACAGCATTTCCGAGCGGGGCAGGGGAAAACAGCGGCTTACCCAGGGCATGGGCACCAACTCTGCTGCTTTCAGCGCCGACTATACCTATTTCATCAACACCTTCCAAAGCGTGGATACTCCACCCCTTTATACGCTTCACCAGGCTTCCGACGGGGCGTTGGTCAAGGAGTTGCAAAACAACCAGGCCCTCCTCGGCAAATTGTCGGGATACCAGCTTTCTCCCAAGGAATTCAGCACCCTGGAGGTGAACGGGCATCAGCTGAATATGTATATGATCAAACCGGCGGACTTTGATCCCTCCAAGCAATACCCTTTACTCATGTTTCAGTACAGCGGTCCGGGTTCCCAGCAGGTGGCCAACCGCTGGCACGGCAGCAACGATTACTGGCACCAGATGCTCGCTTCGGAGGGCTATCTGATCGCATGCGTGGACGGACGCGGGACGGGGCTCAAGGGCCGGGATTTCAAGAAACTCACACAACTGGAACTGGGCAAGTATGAAGTGGAGGACCAAATCGCTGCGGCCCGTATCCTGAGCGAGCGCCCTTATATCGATCCGGACCGGACCGGGATCTGGGGTTGGAGCTACGGCGGGTTTATGTCCACTAATTGCATCCTCAAGGGAAATGACACCTTTGAAATGGCGATTGCGGTAGCGCCGGTGACCAGCTGGCGGTTCTACGACACCATCTATACGGAGCGCTATATGCAGACGCCTCAGGAGAACGCCTCCGGATACGATGACAATTCCCCCCTGCATTTTGCAGACCGCCTGCAGGGCAAGTACCTGCTGGTACACGGCTCAGCGGACGACAATGTACACGTGCAGAATACCATGCGGATGATCGAAGCCCTGGTACAGGCCAACAAGCCTTTTGAATGGGCCATCTACCCGGACAAGAATCACGGTATTTTCGGCGGGAATACCCGGCTGCACCTGTTTTCCAAGATGACGCAATTCGTGCGGGAGAACCTATAATCGAACCAAAACCAAAATATGGAAAAACCGGCTGAACTAACGGACGAGCAACAATTATTCGGGCATCCCAAGGGACTGTTCTACCTCTTTTTCGCGGAACTGTGGGAGCGCTTCAGCTTCTACGGCATGCGCGCGCTGCTCACCTTGTATATGGTAGATGTCATCTTTGAGGCGCTTGCCCAAAGGGACTACGCGGCAGCGGCCGTATACTCCAGCTACGGCTCGCTGGTATATGCCTCCACAGTGATCGGCGGCCGGATTTCCGACACCATCCTGGGCATGCGGAGGTCAATATTTCTGGGAGGTATCCTGATGGCGATCGGCCACTTTGTGCTGGCCATCGAACACAATATCGCCTTCTTCCTGGCCCTTTCGTTCATCATTGTCGGCAACGGATTTTTCAAGCCCAATATCTCCACCTTTGTCGGAACCCTGTACGGGGAGAATGACCCCAGGAAGGACTCCGGCTTTGTGATCTTCTATATGGGGATCAATATCGGAGGCTTTGTGGCGCCCCTGCTTTGCGGTTGGCTCGGCCGGGAATTCGGCTGGCATTACGGCTTTGGCCTGGCCGGAATCGGGATGCTTACCGGGCTGTTGTTCTTCTGGAGCGGGATCCGCAAAAACGTATTTGGCGACCGGGGCCGGGCCCCGAGCGAGACCGTGCTGGAGAAGCGACTGGTTGGCGTGCCCCAGAAATCCATGGTGCCGATCCTGGCCTTTGCGGCAGCGCCGATCATTGCCTTGTTGCTGTCTGCCTACAAACCGCTGGGGGCGGAAGGCAGTTTCCTGGGTGACCAGAACATCGTGAACGTGATCTTCAAGGGCATTGCCATCTTTATCCTGGGCTACCTGGCATACATCATGTACAAGGCTACGGCCGATGAGCGAAAGAAACTCATCATGGCGGTCCTCATTACCTTCTTTATGACGATCTTCTGGGGCTTCCACGAATTGTCGGGCAGCGTCATCACCCTCTTTGCGGACCGCAATGTGAATCTGTCCGTGATCGATGCCGCCCAGACCAATGCCCTGAATTCCATGTGGATCATCATTCTGTCCATACCCATCTCCATGCTGTTTACCTGGCTTTCCAAGCGCAACCTGAATCCGCGCACGCCCTATAAATTCGGATTGGGCCTGGCCTTTGCGGGGATCAGTTTTTACATCCTGGCTTTGAGTGGGGGCAGTGCGGATGCCAACGGCATGGTACCCTTTTCCTATCTGCTGATCATGTACTTCCTGATCTCGGTAGGGGAGCTCTTTATGTCTCCGGTAGGACTATCCAAGATCACGGATCTCTCCCCAAAGCGCATTGTGGCCTTTATGATGGGGGTCTGGTTCCTGTCCTCGGCTTTTGCCTTTCAGGTGGTCGGGTTTATCGGGAAGCAGCTGGCCGTTGAGAGCGACGACCCGAATGTCCGCGGGCTGGATACGCTGGATGTCTATTTAGGCGGCTTCGAATTGATCGCCCAGTACGCGCTGGGGGCGGCGGTTATTGTCCTGGTTGCCTCGCCGCTGATGAAACGGCTGATGGGGAACGTCCACTAACGGGTACCAAAAGGGCGCTGTAGGCTCCCTGCAAGGCCGTATTGTGGAAGGGGATGCCCAGGGATTGACAACTCGCTTCCCATCGCTGCGCAAAACTCCGGTAGTTGCTCCCGTCCGCGATCACCAGATCGGGCTGCAGGGTTTGAAGGACCCGGTCCAGATGTACCTTGGGGGAGCCGCTAAGCAACAGGATTTCCGGTGGCGGGCCGGAATCGGGAAATCGGCTGCCCGGCCCCACGACCCAAAGCCTGTAATCGCCCAAGCGGTACGCCTGGCCGAGCGAATCCTGCCGGATTTCCCGAATACCCTCTGCAGTCTCATAGGCCTTAACGGCATAGCTGTAGGCCCCTGGTTCCGGGCTGAACACCCGTAGCTTCAATCCTTCCCGAACCCAAAATCCCGTCGCACCCGTACGGTGGGGGACGATCCATTCCGATTTCCGGGTACTGAGTATTGCCACGTGCAGCTGCCAGCACTGCAATGCCAGGACGCAGCTTGCCGCCATCCGGAGCCCCCAGCGTCCGCCCCTGGCTAACCAGGCGCTTAAAAAAAGCAGACCACTTAGCAACGCAACCGATTCCACCGCGGACCAGCGGATCCCGGTAACCAGGCCCGCCTCCAGGGATCCGATCCACCGGACCCCTGTATTGATCCCGAAAAGAGCCCATTCGAAAAGGGCCACCGCCCAGGTCGGATACCAGCCTGCGGCAAGGCAGCCGACCAGGATAAATCCGAGTGCCAGGACACCGCCCATGATGGGAACGATCAAGAGGTTGGCTACCCAGTAGAGTAATGGAATTTGGTGAAAATAGTACAGGGAGATGGGGAGTACCCCCAATTGGGCGGCATTCCCCAGGCAGAAGAGTTCTCCGATAAAGCGTGCAGGACCTTTGTTCCAGGGCCATCGTCGCATCATGGCCGGATAAAAGGAATAGATGGCCCAAACGGCGCCGAAACTCAACTGGAACCCGGGTTGGAACAGCCAGTACGGGTTGATGAGCCCGAGCATGACCAGCGCAGCCAGGCCTAATAGATGCAGGCCTTCTCTGCCTTTGCCATTTAAATGTGCATACCCTATAAATGAAAAGAGAATGGATGCCCGAACCACCGAGGCCCCGAACCCGGCCAGAAAGGCATACCCCCACAGGAAGGACAGGGCCAGGACAAGGCGAAGGATGCTTCCGCCCCGGCTGCGGGCCAGGGGCTTTAGCAACCAGGCGGCAAGCCCCATCAATACACCCACATGCAACCCGGAGACGGCCAGCAGGTGAGCGGCTCCCGCACGCTGGTAGGACGCGTGGAGTTGCGGATCCAGCCGGGTCCGGTCCCCGAGCACCAGGGCCGCCAGGGTACTTCGGGCATCCGGGGATAACCCTGAGGCATGCACCCTGGACGCCAGCTTTTGCCGCATTCGGGACAATTCGGCAATCAGGCCGCGCTTCCCCGGAGTTGCTTGAAGGAAACTCCCGGATTGCAGGCGTAGCTGTCCGTAAATGCCCAACGTCTTCAAATAAGCGGCATAGTCGAATTGATGCGGGTTCAGCGGTCCGGGGACCGGTGCAATACGCCCTACGGCCTGAATCAGGTCCCCGGGCAGCCACAGGCTGTCTTCCGCTTGAAGCGGAACCTGCAACAGCACCCGGCCCTGAATCTGTTTCCGTTTTACTTGCCGGGCTTCGGCGATCCATCTTTTGGAAAAAGCGGTAGGCCTGAGCCGTTCTTTTAGCTCCAGGAGCAGTTGTTGGTCCTCCGGACCTGTGTGGTGGATAAAATGATCGGGTTGGTTTGCAGGGAGCCGCCCGGCCATTACCCAACTGCCCAGTGAGCTAAAGGCGATACATACCAGTCCCGCATAAACCTGGGCGGGCATGCGCAGGCCGACCGCTGCAGAGATCCCCAGTAATACGGAAGCAATGAGGAAGGCGGCAAGGCAAACAAGATGGTCGGGTTGAATGGCATAGGACAGCCAGATACCAAGCCCCATGCCGATGGCCGGCATCAGGGAAGGGATGCCGGGGCGGCCCATCCTAAAGGACGCGGGTGGCCTTTACAAAAGCGTAATTCCAGAAACCCTCCCGGAGCGAGGACACGATCACCCCCCGGGAACTGGTGGAGTGGATAAAGCGGACATCGCCGTCCGTTACGTCAACCACCAGGCCTACATGGTTGATCCGACGGCCGCGTTTGGTGGTCTTAAAGAACAGCAAATCCCCTTTCTGCAATTGGTCTACCCGGATGCGCTTGCCTTCCTCAGCCATATCGTGAGAGATCCGCGGCATCGGGAAATCGTGTTCCAGAAAGGATACATAGAGCAATCCGGAACAATCCATGCCACGCCGGTTGGTACCGCCATAGCGGTAACGGACGCCCGTATAAGACATGGCGGTCTGGATGATGGCATCTGCCTGGGTGAGGGTTACTGGGGCCGGCGGAGGGGTTTCCTCGCCGGCGGCTGGGGCAGGCGGATCATCGGCCGCCACGCTGACGGTGGGCCGCTCCGTGCCGTAGGTAGTTTTTTTCTTAACCACGCCGCAACTGCCGAGAAGCAGTGCGGACAGGCCGATCCAAAAGATGCGCCTCATGTGATTGCTAACGGTCTTTTGTCCAACAAAATTATATAAAACCGGGGAAACCCGGATGCGCTTCCGGCGCATTGAGGAATATAAACTTAGGGCTGCCTGCTGAAATCCACTATCAGGGCGGCCCCTTTTGCACTGGCCCCGGGTCCGCCCAGCCTGGCTTTCAACTCCTCGTATGCCCGCAGTTGTCCTTCGCGTTCGGGCCCTTCGAGCAAGGGGGCAAGCGCCCGGCTCAACGCTCCGGGGGTAAGGTCGTTCTGGATGAGTTCGGGCACCACCTCCCGGTCCATGATCAGGTTAACCAGGGAGATAAACCGGAGCTGGATAAGGCGTTTGGCGATTTGATAGGAAATCCAACCACCCTTGTAACAGACCACTTGCGGGACCCCGAGCAACGCGGTTTCCAGCGTGGCGGTACCACTGGTCACCAGGGCGGCACGGGAATTTTGCAGCAGCGGATAGGTCTGGTCCATTATCAATGGAATGCCTGTTCCGGACAGCAGGGAATCGTAGAATTCCCGATCCAGGCTGGGCGCTCCCGCTACGGCAAATTGATGCTCGGGAAAGGAGCGGCTGGCAGCGATCATTACCGGCAGGACCTTTTCCACCTCCTGGCGCCGGCTTCCCGGGAGCAAAGCGATGACCGGCCTGTTGGGATCCAGGCCATGGCTGTTTCTGAAAGTGGCGGGGTCCGGCTCCGGCAGGTTTTCCATGGCGTCGATCAGGGGGTGCCCGATAAAATGTACGGGCATCCCGTGTTTATCCTCGTAAAATTGCTTTTCAAAGGGCAGGATCACATACATGGCGTCGATATCGCGCCGGATGCTTTTTACCCTTCCTTCGCGGGTGGCCCACACCTGCGGAGAGATGTAGTAATGCGTGCGGAATCCCTGCTGCCTGGCCCACCGCGCGATCCTCAGGTTAAAACCGGAAAAGTCGATAAAGATGAGCGCATCCGGACGGAAAGCAGCGATATCCTTTTTGCAGGCGGCAATGTTGCGGAAGATAGCCGGCAGGTGTTTGATCACTTCCAGGAACCCCATGAAGGAAAGTTCCCTGTAGTGTTTCAAAAGCCGGGCTCCGGCCGCTTCCATACGCCCACCTCCCCAGCAGCGGATTTCGGCTTCCGGGTCCTGGCGCCGCAGGGCACGGATTAGGTTGGAACCATGCAGGTCCCCGGAAGCTTCGCCGGCTATCAGGAAATATTTCACCCTAGAAGATCTTGTAATAGAGAATCACCAGTGCGGTCAGGACCGTGGCCATCAGAACGCCGCGTGCGCGATAATCCCTTCGGAGCCGCAGAAAGCCGAAAAAAGCAACCAGGTTCAGCACGGCCCCCAAGGCCAGCAGGCTGCCGATATGTCCTTCTGAACGGGCCGCTTCGAAGGTCTCGGCGATCCCCATATCCGAAAACAGTAAAATGTAAAGCAGCACTCCGATGGTGTTGGCGATGATGCCCACGGCAAAACCAATGGCTGTTTCCTTGCGTTTGTTCATATGGATCTCCTTTCTTTTGGCGCGATGGGGATGGAATCAAACCCGGTTTGGGTCCCGGGTCCTGCCGCCAGGTGGAATCCTCCCGGATCCCCCTGTCTTCCCGGTCTGGTCGACGAGCCGCATTCCTGCGAACAGCCGCCATCGCCCATAAAATTTAGCGGTTTGGGAAATTCTTATACTTTATCGGGCAAAAATACGTTTTTCATATTTAGAACTCCCACAGGCCCTGATTAACAAAAAATTAATTAGGCCGGCCCCGGCTGGCACGGTTTTTTCAGTATCTTAGGGAGTTCAATGACCAAACGGCCCTGACACGCCGGAATACCGGCGCTGCGCGCAAAAGAAAAAATACATGAAAAGGAAATTATTGCTTGCTTTCTTGGTTCCCCTCGTCGCAGTTGCATCATGCAGTTTTACCAACGGATCCTTTGAATCCGACGACAAGGATAAATTACTGCTGGACCTGATCACCTATGTACTGGAACGCGGGCACTACGAACCCAAGGATATCAATGACGATTTTTCCGTCAGCGTTTACGAGGATTTTATCGATGTGATCGACCCCACCAAACGCTATTTTCTGGAGTCCGATATTGCGGAATTCGAACAGTATAAATTCCAGATCGACGACCAGATCAAAAACACGGATATCAGTTTCTTCAACCTGGTTTATGACCGGCTGATGCTTCGGATGAAAGAAGCGCGCGGCATATACGACGAGGTGCTGCAGGATCCTTTTGACTTCAACGTGGAAGAATCCATCGAGATCGATTACGAGAATCAACCGTATGCCGCGGACCGGAATGAATTGAAGGAGCGCTGGCGGAAGCAATTGAAGTACGCCACCATCGGCACCTTCGATTCAAAGATGAACCTGGGGGAGACCGAGGATAAACTCAATCCGGCGGATGCCGAACTGGCTTCCCGGGAATCCACCCGTAAAACGCTGGACGAATTCTTTGACTTTGTGGACGACCTGGAGCGCAAGGATTGGTTCGTGCAATACCTCAATACCATTGTGGACGAATTTGACCCGCACACCTATTACTTCGCGCCGGAAGACAAGGAGCGTTTCGATGTGAGCATGTCCGGAAAGTTCGAAGGTATCGGGGCGCGTTTGCAGAAGAAACCCGAAGGCGCCAAGATCATCGAGATCATTTCCGGCGGCCCGGTTTGGCGCGACCAGCGCCTGGAAGTGGGCGACGAGATCCTGAAAGTGGGCCAGGCGGGCGAACCTCCCGTCAATATCGTGGGGATGCGCCTGGACGACGCCATTAAACTCATTAAAGGCCCCAAGGGCACAACGGTGGACCTGACCGTCCGCAAGGTGGACGGCACCATCGACGAGATCTCACTCCAGCGCGATGTGGTGGAGCTGGAAGAATCCTTTGCAAAGTCGGCTACGGTCATCAAGGATGAACGCAAGTACGGAATCATCCACCTGCCTAAGTTCTACGTTGATTTTGACGATTACAGCGAGCGCAACGCTGCCACGGATGTGGCCAAGGAAGTGGAGCGCCTTTCCGATGAAGGCATTCAGGGCCTGGTCCTGGACCTGCGCGACAACGGAGGCGGATCCCTGAAGACCGTGGTGGAAATGGCCGGATTGTTTATCAAGGACGGCCCGGTTGTGCAGGTACGTTCCTCCGCCCGGGACAAGGAAATCTACGAAGACCGCGATGAGCGGATCCAATGGGACGGTCCCCTGGTCATCCTGGTGAACGAATTATCGGCTTCGGCCTCCGAGATCCTCGCAGCTGCCATGCAGGATTACAAGCGCGCCGTAGTGATCGGCAGCAAGCAAACCTTCGGAAAGGGAACGGTTCAGAATGTGATCCCCCTGGAGAACATCGTGCGCAGCAATGAGCACGGCGACCTGGGCGCCATTAAGCTGA
>JBNKHB010000040.1:0-14632 GCA_050290125.1 Robiginitalea sp. | reverse complement strand
TATTCGATGATTCCGGTGCGTTTGGCCCGCTCTTCCCACTGTTTGCGGGCAAAGCTTTGCAGATCGGCAATATTGTCGCTCTCGTCCATGATCTCCAACCCCAGCAGGGTTTCAATGACATCCTCCATGGTGACCAGGCCGCTCACCGAACCGTATTCGTCAATAACGAGGGCCACATGTTCCCGCTTGCGCACCAGGGTGTCAAATAGTTGCGGAATGGGCGTGTTCCGGGTGGTGATCAAGAGTTCGCGGCGGATCTCCGCCAGGGGCGTCTCCCCGTTCTGGTTTACGATCTCTTCCAGCACGTTATCCTTAAGCACAAAGCCGGTTATTTCATCTACCCGTTCGCCATAGACCGGAATACGGGAGAAGCGCAATTGCGGGTTATTGGCATGGAAGTCGGCCACGGTCATGGCCTCCGGGGCGATTTTCATCACTGCCCGGGGCGTCATGATATCCTTCACCAGGATCTCGTCAAACTGCAACAGGTTCTTGATCACCTTGGATTCGGATTCCTCAAAGACCCCTTCTTCCTGCGCCACGTCCGCCATTGCATGGAATTCCTCGCGGCTCAGCACGCTTTGGTGGTGCCCCTTGCCGATCAGGCGGGTCGAAAGCTGCAGGAGCCACATAAGGCCGGTTACCTTCAGGACCCAGACCATGGCCCGCAGGATGCGCGTAGCCGGGTTTACCAGGGATTTCCAGTAGGTGGCACCAATGGTCTTGGGCACGATCTCGGACGCCACCAGGATCAGTAAGGTCATCAGGGCGGAGACCACCCCCACCATCAGGTCTTCGGTAAACTGGATTCCGAAGATGCTGCGGCTTTGCTCGCCGTACAACTCCGCATAGGCGGTTTTGGCCTGCACCCCCACTAGAATGGCCCCTACGGTGTGAGCCACGGTGTTCAGGGTCAGGATAGCGATCAGGGGCTTGTCCACATCTTTCTTAAGGGTTTCCAGCGCTGCCGCATAGTGTTTTCCCTCTTTTTTCTTGACATTCACAAAAGTGGGGGTAACCGAAAGCAGCACCGCCTCAAGTATGGAACAGAGAAAGGAAAAGAAAATGGAGATAAAGGCGTAAAAAATGAGTAATCCCATAGGCCCGGAAACTTCGTCTAAGATACAAAAATAGATGTGCGGCAGGCGGGCTACTCGGAAGAAATGAGCGCCTGATAGAATACCTGGTGCAGGGCGGTGCGAATGTTCAGCTCGTAGAGTTTACGATGCTCCCGGCTCGGGTACACACGGTTGGACAGGAAAATATATACCAATTGGTTTTCCGGGTCGGCCCAGACGAAAGTGCCCGTAAAGCCGCTATGTCCGAAGCTTTCGGGGCTCGCCAGCGGTGCCGGATACGCCTCCGGGAGCGGCTGCTCCGCATTGTCCGGCAGGGGTTTGTCAAAGCCCAGGCCCCGGCGGTTGTCGTTGTCCGGATACTGCACCCGCGCAAATTCGCGGACCGTGGTGCTGTCCAGCAAGCGTTTCCCCCCGTAGGTGCCGTAATTGGCATAGAACTGCATCAGGACGGCCAGGTCGGCGGCCGTTCCGAACAAGCCGGCATTGCCGGAAATCCCGCCCATCAGGGAGGCGTTCTCATCGTGTACCCAATTGCGGGTGAGCTCGTGCCGGTAGATGGTATCGAATTCGGTGGGGACGATCCGGGAACCCGGGGCATTGCGCTCCGGGAGGAAGACCAGGTTGTCGCAGCCCAGGGGATCGTAGAATTCCTCGCGCAGGAAGCGGTCAAAAGGCTTGCCGGTAAGGGATTCAACGAGCTCGGGCACCAGGAGGAACGTCAGGCCGGAATAGCGGTATTCCTTGCGGTCCGCCACTTCGGAGCGGTTGATCTTCCGGTACATCTTATTTCGGAACCGCCGGTTAACGTACAGGTTGCGGTACGCGGGATCCGGAAAGCGCGAACTGGGCTCGTTACGTATAAATCGCTTTTTCAGGCCGTTGCGGGACCGCACGTCCTGCAGGAATACAATGTAGGGCACCAACCCGGCCTGGTGCGCCAGGATTTCCCGCAAGGTAAGCTCTTTCTTGTCCTTGCGGTGGCGCCAGGGGCGCCAGTAGTCGCTAAAGGGGGCGTCCAGGTCCAATGCGCCCACTTCCGTGAGCTTCATCAGGGCCGGCAGCGCAGCGGTTATTTTGGTGACCGAAGCCAGGTCGTAAAGATCCTCCCGGCCCACTACCTGCAAGCTGTCATAGGTATGGTACCCGTAAGCCTGGTGAAAAATGGTCTTCCCCTGGTAGGCCACCAGCACCTGGCATCCCGGAAAGGCCCGTTCGGCGATCCCCCGATTAACAATGGAATCCACCTTGCGGTACAACCAAAGGGAATCGACCCCTACGGAGGCCAGCGTAGCTACCGGAAGATCGCCGGCAGGAGCGGGGTTGCCGCGGTATTCCGAGCCGGATTGAGCAGAGGCCATACCAGATATACCTATCAGTATGTAAGTAATAATACTTTTATATGTGCCTCTTAAACGATTCAATATTAAACGTTTATAAGTATTTATAATCGATTGTAAGTATGTGAATATCCAGGAAAGCGCACAGCACACGATCAACCCAGCAAGCGGACCGCATCTTTGGCAAAGTAACTGGCGATCAGGTCGGCTCCGGCACGCTTGATGGCCAGCAACTGCTCCATCATCACCGCATCGTGGTCCAGCCAGCCCTTTTCTGCGGCCGCTTTGAGCATGGCATATTCCCCGGAGACCTGATACACCGCCACGGGCACCTCCACCGCATTGCGGATGTCCCGCACGATATCCAAATAACAGAGTCCGGGCTTGACCATCACGATATCCGCGCCTTCCTCCACATCCATCCGGGTTTCCCGAAGGGCTTCCAGGCGGTTGGCCGGATCCATCTGGTAGGTTTTTTTATCCGCCGGCACATCCGCTTTCTCCACTGGAGCCGAATCCAGGGCATCCCGGAACGGTCCATAGAACGCGCTGGCGTACTTGGCGCTGTAGCTCATGATCCCTGTATTGGCAAATCCCTGGGCATCCATCGCCTCCCGGATCCCACGGATGCGGCCGTCCATCATGTCGCTGGGCGCCACAAAATCCGCCCCGGCTTTGGCATGGGAAACGCTCATCCGCCCCAGCACTTCCACCGTGGCATCATTGGCGATCCTTCCGTCCTGGACAATCCCGTCATGACCAAACTCGGAGTACGGGTCCAGGGCCACATCGGTCATCACCAGCATCTCCGGACAGGCGTCCTTCACGGCGCGAATAGCGCGCTGCATCAGGCCATCGGGGTTTACGGCTTCTTTGCCCGCATTGTCCTTTAGCGTATCCGGCACTTTTACGAACAATAACACGGCTTTCAGGCCCATCTTGTGCAATTCTTTTACCTCGGCCTGCAATCGATCCAGGCTTAGCCGGAAATATCCGGGCATGGACGGGATGGGATCCTGTACCCCAGACCCTTCCGTAACAAAAAGAGGCACGATAAAATCGTCCGGGCTCAGATGCGTCTCTCGCACCAGGCTGCGGATCGCAGACGTAGCCCTCAGGCGGCGGTTTCTTCTTAACGGATACATATCAGTAGTTTTCTGGCAGGTTGATGGTGCCTTTCATATAAGTGACGGCCCGGCCCCCGATACGAACGCGGTCCCCGCGCAACGCACACCGCAGATACCCGCCGCGCTGGGAACGCTGCAGGGCTTCCAATTCATTTTTGCCGGTCCGGGCAGCCCAGTAAGGCGTGAGCATGGTATGGGCGGAACCGGTTACCGGATCTTCATCGATTCCGGAACCCGGTGCAAAAAAACGGGAAACAAAATCCACCTTGTCGCCGGGAGCGCTTACGATCACACCCCGCGCCCTGATCTTTTTCAGCGCACCGTGGTCGGGTCTCATCCCCTCCACCTGCGCCTGATTCTCAAAGATGAGCAGGTAATCCGTCAAACCTTTCATGCATTCCTGCGGCTCCGTTCCCAGGGCCTCGACCATACCTTCCGGTATATCCGCGGGAGCCGCCTGATCCTGGGGAAAATCCAGCACCAGCCATTCCCCTTCCCGGTCCACGGAAAGCTCTCCGCGTTCCCTGCTGAAGAAGCGGATGGAATCCCCTTTTACCGCCCCGGTCTCAAACAGGATATGGGCGGTAGCAAGGGTAGCATGTCCACACAGGGCCACCTCAATCGCCGGGGTAAACCAACGGATCTCATAACCGCCTTCAACCGGCACGGCAAAAGCAGTTTCCGATAAATTATTTTCCGCCGCAATGGCCTGCATCAACGTCACCGGCAGCCAGCTTTCCAGGATGCAAACCGCGGCCGGGTTCCCCCCAAATAAATCCGCGGTAAATGCGTCTGCCTGATAGATCTCGAGTGTTCTCATACTTAGTCCAAACCAAAGGTACGATTAAATTTATCCGCTGTGCGCACCCAACTCTCCGGGGCTTTAAAGCGATATCCCGCATAGAATTCCAGGAAGTACAGGCGGTCGTCGATCCTCGTGCGTCCTTCTGCGCTATGCTCCAAAAAATTATAAGTGAGGTTGACCCCGGCAAAGAACCGGTCCGAGTTATAGCCGAACGCGCCCCTGAATTCCGTATCCCAAAGCCAGTAGGAGCGGGTGCTGCCTTCATCCTCCAGCCAATTGACCCCCAGGGCCGTGGTAACGCCTCCTGAAAACAGCCAGTGCCGGGCCACTACCCAATTGTAATGATATCCCGGCCCCAGCGCCAGGTCATAGGAGTGCGCCGTCTCATTCCCAGCATCGGCTTCCAGCTCGTACCGGGTGTAATAAGCGATCAGGCGCGGCACAAAACTGCCGGCGGAGCGGCGCTGCCATTCATTCTGCGAATGCACGGCGCGGAATGAGAAATCCGGATTGAATACGTAAGAAGTCGTTCCGCCAATTTTGCGGGTGGCTATTTCCCTAAAAAAGAAAGGCGCACCCCCGATGTCCGCCTGGAAACCTTTTTGGTCCAGATAGGTAAACGCCTGCATCCATTTGCCGGAATAAAAGCGAAAGCTCATGCTGAACAAGCGGGAACCCTCCAGGTCTTCGTCCGGATTCAGGAAACCCGGCGAGAAGCCCAGGTCCAGTTCCAGCGCCCGGAACTGCAAGGAGGTGGTCACCCGGTTGCTCCGGATCGGATCCAGCGCGAGTTCGATGCCCTGGTCCCGGTAGTTAAAAACGAAACTGTTCCCAATATGGCTCAGGCCGGTGCGCAGGGTAAGCGCATTGGGGAATTTCCGGATCGGCGATAAACTATCGGGCGGGGTTTCCTGACTGAAAGCAGTCATGGAAACCAAAAATAAACCGATTAGTATTATTATGCGGGCGCCCATTCCCTGGGGTTTTGCAGTACCTCCACCAGGTTTGCCTCCGGGCTCCCGGGCACCGGGTGATGGTCGTAGCGCCACTGCACATGCGGCGGCAGGCTCATTAGGATACTTTCAATGCGGCCATTGGTCTTCAGGCCAAAAAGGGTGCCCTTGTCGTGCACCAGGTTGAATTCCACATAGCGCCCGCGGCGGATCTCCTGCCATTCCCGCTGGGCATCTCCCCAAGGTAGCTCTTTCCGCTTTTGGACAATGGGTAGATAGGCCTCCAGAAAGGAATCGCCTACCCCGGTCACAAAATCATACCAATCTTCTGCGGACCGGCCACGTTGCGGCCGCAGGTAATCAAAGAACAGGCCTCCCACACCCCGGGCTTCCCCGCGATGGTGGTTCCAGAAATAGGAATCGCACTTAGCCTTGTAATCGGGGTAGAGTTCGGACCCGTGCGCATCGCATACCCTTTTGCAGACCCCGTGAAAATGCCGGGCATCCTCCTCAAAGAAATAGTAGGGCGTCAGGTCCTGGCCGCCCCCGAACCACTGGTCCTGTACGTTCCCGTCGGGGCCGTACATCTCAAAATAACGCCAGTTGGCATGCACCGTGGGCACCATCGGGCTGAGCGGATGCAAGACCAGGCTCAGGCCGCAGGCAAAGAAATCCACCTGTCCCACCCCAAAATACGCCTGCATACTCTCCGGCAACGGCCCGTGGACCGCTGAGATATTTACCCCGCCCTTCTCAAAGACAGCCCCGTTTTCGATCACCCGGGTGCGCCCTCCGCCACCCTCGGGCCGCTCCCACAGATCCTCCCGGAAACGGGCTTTCCCGTCTTCGGCTTCCAGGGCCCCGGTGATCCGGTCCTGTAATGCTTCGATATAGGCGTAGAACTTATCCTTCACGGTACTCTTTTACGGCCTGGATAAAGGCCCCGGCGTGCTCCACCGGCACCTCCGGTAAAATGCCGTGGCCCAGGTTTACGATGTAACGGTCTTTCCCGAAGGCGCGGATCATCTCATGCACCATCCGGCGGATGGTATCGGGCGGGGACAACAAGCGCGCGGGATCAAAATTCCCCTGCAGCGTAATGGCGCCTCCCGTCAGCTCGCGGGCCGTTTGCGGCCGCACCGTCCAATCCACCCCGATGGCGGAGGCTCCGCTTTGGGCCATGGTATCCAGCGCAAACCAGCAACCCTTTCCAAAGACGATCACGGGCGCCAGTCCTTTCAGGGCGTCCACGATGCGCTGCAAATATTGCCAGGAAAATTCCTGGTAATCCTCGGGCGACAACATGCCGCCCCAGGAGTCAAAGAGCTGCACGGCGTGCACGCCGGCGGCTACTTTTGCCTTCAGGTAGTCGATGGTGGTCCGGGTGATCTTGTCCAGCAGTGCATGGGCCGCTTCGGGCTGCGAGAAGCAAAAGGCTTTGGCCTTGTCGAAGCTCTTGCTGCCCTGCCCCTGCACGCAATAGCAAAAGATGGTCCAGGGCGAACCCGCAAAACCGATCAACGGGACTTCCCCGGCCAATTTCTCGCGGGTCATCCGGATGGCATCCATCACGTAACCCAGCTCCTGCTCCGCATCCGGCACCTGCACCCGCTCCACGTCGGCCGCGCTGCGAATCGGATCCGGCAGCCAGGGCCCCACCCCTTCCTTCATCTGGACTTCTATGTCCATGGCCTGCGGGACCACCAGGATATCGCTAAAGAGGATGGCGGCATCCATGCCGTAGCGGCGGATGGGCTGCACCGTGATCTCGGAGGCCAGCTCAGGGGTCTGGCATCGGGTAAAAAAGTCGTATTGCTCCCGGATCTCCCGGAACTCTGGTAGGTACCTGCCCGCCTGCCGCATCATCCAAACCGGGGGACGCTGAACGGTCTCCCCCTTGAGGGCGCGCAGGAACAGGTCGTTTTTTAAAGTTTCACTCATAAGTGTCGGGCCGGGAGTTTCTGAACGGCCAGTACCACCCCTTCGGCCGTTGGGGTGTCGGCTATAATAAACTTATCGGTATGTTTGTGGGCCTCATTGGCCGTCGTTGGGCCGATGCACACTGCTGTGGCATCCCCGAGGTCATTCAAGATCGTAAAACTCTGCACCCCGCTGGGACTGAAAAACAGGATCGCATCGAAGTCCTGGTTAAAGGCCTCCTCGTTCAGGCCGGTTTCGTAAACCACCCGTTCCTCCAGGCGTACGCCGGCTTCCCGCAGCAGGTCCGGCAGGGTATTCAGGCGGCGGTTCCCGCAGAAATAAATAAAAGACCGACTGGGATATTTTTTTAAGATGCGGGCGGCCAGTTCCTCTGCATTCGCGCAGCGATCCAGGATCCGGTGGCCCATGCTTTCCAGCAAGGCAGCCGTTTTAGCCCCCACACAACAGCAGTTGAGCATCTGTTCCCGTCGGCTGTCTTCCGGGAAGCAGGCCTCCACCGCGTGCTGGCTCGTAAAGATGCACAGCGCCTCGTCATCCGAGCTTAGATCGGCCGGCAAGTAGTGGATGTGCAGGGCATCGTATTCCACGATGTCGTATTCCGCAGGGTCCAACAGGCCGCGCTGTTCCTCTGTTAGCATACGGGTGGAAAGGACATGGATCATGGCTGCAGCGCTTTACGGATTTCGGACATCAGTTCGGCGCCGCCTTCGGCCAATAACTCCCGCGCGCATGCCGCCCCGAAATCCGCGCCGGCATCCGGCGATGTCTCCCACTCCTTCCGGCAGGCGCGGCTGCCGTCCAGGGCAAAGACTCCCCCGCGCATCCGCATGCGGCCGTCTGTAATTTCCGCCAGGGCGCCAATGGGTGCGGTGCAACCCCCTTCCAGGGTGCGCAGAAAGGCGCGCTCCACCGCCACGCATCGGGCCGTCTCTTCGTGTTGCAGTGGTGCGCAGGCTTCCAATGCCTCGCTGTCTTCCGTCCGGGCCACCACCAGCATAGCGCCCTGGGCAGGGGCCGGGAGCATCCAGTCCAGCACGGTGTGCCGCTCGGGCAATACATTTATGCGCTCCAATCCTGCACGGGCAAAAATCGCCGCATTCCAGGATTCCTCTTCCAGCTTGCGGAGCCTCGTATTCACGTTGCCGCGAAGGTCCACGATCTCGTGGAGCGGATAGCGGCTGAGCCATTGGGCCTTGCGCCTCAGGCTGCCCGTAGCCACGATGCCTTCCTCGTTCAGGAAATCAAGGCCTTTGTGGACCAGGATATCCCGCGGGTCGGCGCGCTCCAGCACGGCAGCCTCCGATATTCCTTTGGGCAGGGCGGTGGGCACGTCCTTCATGGAGTGTACGGCCAGGTCGATCTCCTGCCGCAGCAGCGCCACATCCAGGGTCTTGGTAAAAATTCCGGTAATCCCAAGCTCATAAAGCGGCTTGTCCAGGATCAGGTCGCCGGTGGATTTGACCGGTACCAATTCGGCCTCCCGGCCGGCGGCGCGCAGGGCGTCCAGCACGCGGTTCGCCTGCCACAACGCCAGTTCGCTGTCGCGGGTACCGATTTTAAGCGGCCTGCTCATGGCTTTTCTATTTCCAGCTGGAAGACTTTCTGGATCAGCTCCAGGCTCTCTTCCGTATCGATGTCGGAATCCTTGAGGTAGTTGGCAAAGCGGCGGGTGATCTTATGGATGATGCGGTCGGTCACCACGTCGGCCTGCTCCAGGTCAAAGTCCCGCAACTTCCGGGACTGGAAGTCGAGTTCCTCGTCCTTCATGGTCTTGAGCCGCTCCTTTAGCGCCCGGATCACCGGGGCAAACCGCCGGCTCTCCAGCCATTGGTTGAAATCGGAACGCACCTCGTCAATGATGCCCTCTGCCTGGGGAATGTATTTTTTTCGCTGTTCCAGCGTATGGTCGGTAATGCGGGAGAGTTGGTCCAGGTGGACCAGGGTTACCCCGGCCAGGCCGTCGATCCCGGGGTCCACATTCAGCGGGATGCTTAGGTCCAGGACCCAGCGCATTTTATCGGCGGGGATCATGTCGGGACGCACGGTGGGTTCATCCGCACCGGTGGCAACGATCAGCACGTCGCTTTCCGCGATCTCGGCTTCCAGGGCTTCGAAGGGGCGCACCCGGAGCTTCATTTTCCCGGCCAAGGTTTCCGCCCGTTCCAGGGTCCGGTTGATGAGCGTCACGTGCTCGTGGGCCGTATGCTTAATGAGGTTCTCACAGGTATTGCGGCCGATCTTGCCGGTACCGAACAGCAGGATCTTCTTCTCGGCGATCTCGGGGACCCTTGCCAGCAGGTATTGCACGGAGGCGAAGGCTACGGAAGTGGCCCCGGAAGAAATGCCGGTTTCGGTCTTGATCCGCTTGCTCGCCTGGATCACCGCATTCACCAGCCGCTCCAGGAAGGGGTTGGCCAACTCGTGCCTGCGCGAGAGCTTAAAGGCTTTCTTCAACTGGCTGATGATCTCAAAGTCGCCGAGGATCTGGCTGTCCAGGCCGGTCCCAACCCGAAAGAGGTGGCCGATGGCTTCCTGGTTCTGGAAGACGTAACCCACGCGGTCAAAGTCGGTGGTTGTGCCGTTGCTGTGGGTGCACAGCAGGCGGATGAGGTGCTGGGGGGCGGCGGCAAAACCGTAGAGTTCGGTCCGGTTGCAGGTGCTGGTCACCAACAGGCCGTCGATGCCCTCTTCCCGCGCCTGCTCCAGCAAAGCAGCCGTTGCATCAGGGCCCAAGGCAAACAAGCCGCGCGTAATTGCGTCGGCTTTCTCAAAGTTCAATCCTACCGTTATGAACCGGTGATGTCTGGAAATATGATATTTCTTCATACCCATCCGGAGATGCCCACAAAAATAACGGGATTCTTTGGCTAAAAATAACGCTTGAGGGGCGAAATATACCGATACGCGTTTATCCGGCCCGCTATTTCGACAAAAAGCCCCGAATTCGCTACATTTACTGTAAAATAGGGCAGTTTGTTGAATTGTATTTAGAAAGATTCTAAATAACAAGGCGGCCCGATAAGCTATTCCCAATGACAGAAAATAACGCTGGCGGTTCATTTTCCACCCTGCAGATCGAAACCGGGACCATCCTGCTGCGGGCTGAAAACCAGGAGGGCAGGCCGGAGGTATTTCGGCGCCCGGTAGACCGGCGCTACCTGCAATTCCACTTTTGCCTGAAAGGGCAGGCGCGTTTCTTTTACAACCAGGGGAGTTATGTGATGGACTTGCCCGGCGACCAAAGCCTGGTGCTGTATAACCCGCAGACGGACCTGCCGCTGGAGGTGGAACTGGCGCCACAGACCTGGATGCTATCGCTGATCCTGAGCATCCGCTCCTTCCACGCCCTTTTTACTGACCAGGCCGCCGCTATCCCTTTTCTGGACCCGGAATACAGCGACAAAAAATACTATCAGCAATACCCCATAAACCCATCCATTGCCGTAGTGCTCTCCCAGCTCTGGAACCAGCATACCCACCCTACGGTAAGCGGACTGTATTGCCGCGCCAAGGTCTATGAACTGCTGTCGCTGAGCTTTAATCGCAATACGGACCCCCAGGCGGAACAGTGTCCCTTCCTGGTGGATGAGGAGAACCTGCAAAAGATCCGGATGGCCAAGGACCTGGTCATCGGACGGATGTCGGAGCCGCCCAGCCTGCCGGAACTGGCAGCCGAGATTGGCCTGAGTCTCAAAAAACTAAAGGAAGGCTTTAAACAGATCTACGGGGATTCGGTCTACAGTTTCCTGTTCGACTACAAGATGGAGACCGCCCGCAAAATGCTGGAAAGCGGCAAGTTCAATGTAAACGAAGTGGGGTTAAAACTGGGTTACAGCACGGCCAGCCATTTTATTTCGGCCTTCAAGAAAAAGTACAATACCACGCCCAAGAAGTACATGCTCTCACTGGCCCAGCAGGGGGCTTAATGCGGTGCCAGCGGCCGCGCCACGATGATCCCGATATTGCGCTTAATGCCTTTCAGGTAATCCGCCAACGGCTGGTCGGAGATCACCACCTCGCCTACCGTAGAAGCGTGCAGCAGGTGGATGCGGCCGTTGTCCATCCGGATGGCAATACCGGTATGGGTTACGTCCAAACCGCCAATATCCGTGGCCAGCGCCACGATGTCCCCGCTCTGCATCTTATCTTCCCGTTGGGCCACCTCCGCTTGCGGTAAAATGGTGAGCGGTTCGCCGGACAGGGATTTCTCTATTTTCCGCATCTGTTTGTAGTTGGCGTCTTCCGCCAGGAACGGGTACAGGTCGCGGTGCGTCCCCATAAAATTGATGTCCTTGTATACGGTTACCCCGGCGAGCTCCTCGGTAATGTCCCGCACCAGCCCTTTTTGCTCGTTGTCCCGGATCCAGTCGGTAAAATAATGCAGGCGGGAAGGGTAACCTTCGAGTTTACCCTTGCGGTAGCGTACTTCTTCCAGCTGGTCCAGATACGGGCTCCAGCGCAACTTGTTCTCCTGTTTCAGGCGGCTCAGCGCCAATACATTCTCCACAAAGGTGGTGCAATCCAGGCCGCGGAAATTCACCACCAGCATCTCCTTGTCGCCGATCTCCAGGGTCTTCGCCACATAGGGCGTCCCCAAAAAAGCCTTGCCCACCCCGATCATGGTGGGGCCCATTTCCGATTCCGGCAAGTCCTCCAGCCCCTCGGTAAGCGCATTGAAGACCGCGCGGTCGTGATCGGTAAAGTACACCAGCCGGTGCTGGGCCTGCAGCCCCAATCCGGTGAGTATCAACAGTGTCGTAAACAGGTATTTCATAGCAATTCAATTCATTTATCAGGCGATGGCTGCTTTGTTTGCCCGGCTTCGGATCCTTCCAGCGACGAGAGCAGCACCCGGTTGCGCGCAATGCTTTCCGGATAGTTCTCCTCCAGGAAGGCCACCAGCTTCTCCCGGACCAGTACTCGCAAATCCCATGCAGTAGAAGCATCCCTGGCACTTACCAGCGCCCGTAGCTCCACATAATTCGCTTTGGTATCGGTTACCTGGATGATGGCCACCTCCCCATCCCATAGGTCGGAATTTTGTACGATTCGTTTCAATTCCTCCCGGAGCGCATCTACGGACACCTCGTAATCCGTGTACAGGAAGACCGTCCCCAGCAGGTCTGCCGAGGTCTTGGTCCAGTTCTGGAAGGGCTTTTCAATAAAATAGGTGGTAGGGACGATCAGCCGCCGCTTGTCCCAGATCTTAACGGTCACATAGGTAAGGGTGATCTCCTCGATCTTGCCCCACTCCCCCTCTACGATCACAACGTCGTCCAGGCGGATGGGCTGGGTGATGGCGATCTGGATGCCTGCCAGGATGGTACCGATCATTTTCTGGGCCGACAAGCCGATGATGATCCCGGCCACCCCTGCCGAGGCGAAGACGCTCACCCCGATCTCGCGGATGCTCTCAAAACTCATCAGCGCCACCCCCAGGGCCAGTATCACCAGGATAAAGATCATGATCCGCTCCAGGATGGTGAACTGGGTGAACACCTTCCGGGCCTTCAGGTTGTCCGTGGCAGCCACGTCATACTTCGCCACGATAAACCGTTTGATCACCCGCAGCGCCCGGATGAGCAACCAGGTGAGCGAGAAGATAAAGAGCAGCGTACTGGCTTTGCGGAAGTACCAGGAGTAATCCTCCAGTCCCAGCAGGTCGCGCAGCGGCTTCATCCGGAGCACCAGGGAAAAGATGATAAAGAACAGTGGCCAGGCCACTTTTTTTACCGTCCCGTCCGGAAGCAGGTACTTGGGATCCTTCCCGTACCGACGGATGATCTTGGCGATCACCAGGTAAATAATGACCGCCACCAGCAGTCCCAGCGTCAGCAGGAAAACGGAGCGCTGGGTAGGGTCGCTGAAAATATCCATCTGCAGGAGTTGCACCATCCCCCGAATCTATAAAAATTAGAGGGCTTACGCCAGCGATGGCAGGTTAAATTGGTTTTAATTATGGGGCTATCGGATTTTCCGGGTGAGCTCAATGAAGTTGTTAGTTTCGAAACGCTATTTTTGCAGGGTCTTTAAACAACCTGCCTAAATACCGACAACCGAATGAAAGGTGTCTTACTGGTGAACCTGGGCTCCCCGGACAGCCCCACCCCAAAAGATGTAAAGCCCTATCTGGACGAATTCCTGATGGACGAGCGCGTGATCGACGCCCCCAAATGGCTGAGGGCCTTTATCGTGCGCGGCATCATCCTGCGTACCCGCCCCAAACGCTCCGCCAAGGCCTATTCCAAGATCTGGTGGGACGATGGTTCCCCGCTGATCGTGCTCTCCGAGCGCTTCCGCGACGCCGTGCAGGCGCAAACCGAGTTGCCAGTGGTGCTGGGGATGCGCTACGGTTCCGGCAGTATTGAAGAAGGTATGGAGGATTTAAAGGGCAAGGGCGTTACCGAGGTGCTGCTGGTGCCCTTGTACCCCCACTACGCCATGAGTTCCTATGAGACCGTGGTGGTGAAAGCCCTGGAGGTGCAGGCCGCCCGCTTCCCGGAAATGCACATTACCACCTTCCCGGCCTTCTACAAGGACCCCGAATACATCCGCGTACTTTCGGATGCCATTGCCGACGGGTTGAAGGACTTTGAATACGACCACATCCTGTTTTCGTACCACGGCATCCCGGAACGCCACATCCGTAAAAGCGACCCCACCAGCTTCCATTGCAAGATCGACGGGCAATGCTGCCAGACCAACTCGGTGGCCCACCACACCTGTTACCGCCACCAGTGTTACGATACCACGGAACTAGTAAAGGCCGCCCTGGATTTGCCGGAAGAAAAGGTAAGCTCCTCCTTCCAGAGCCGCCTGGCCGGGGATCCGTGGCTCAAGCCCTATACCGATTACGAATTCGAGCGCCTGGCCGAGGAAGGCAAGACCCGCCTGGCCGTGGTGACGCCCGCCTTTGTGAGCGATTGCCTGGAAACCCTGGAAGAGATCGCCATGGAGGGCAAGGAAGACTTCCTGGAAGCCGGCGGCACGGCCTATACGCACATCCCCTGCCTGAACGACCGCGCCGATTGGGTGGCGCTGATGGCGAAGTGGATAAACCGCTGGGGCGAGAGCGGGGAGTTGATTTGATCTTGCAGGGGTAAGGCGTAACTTTTCGGTGGGGAGGGGAGTGCCCGTTTCCCCCACCCAAGCCCCCCTTTCACAAGCTCTTTTTTCTGCGTATTTTTAGGGAAAATCAACCCTATGAAACGCTCGCTCCTCACCGCACTGTTATTCCTTCCGCTGGCCCTCACTTCCCAGGACCGCATCACCGGCACCCTAACCGCCACTCGCTCGGAAGTCCTGGGCCAAAATGGGATGGTGGCCACCTCCCATCCCCTGGCCACCCAGATCGGTATCGACATCCTCAAGAAAGGCGGCACCGCCATCG
>JBNKHB010000039.1:0-14737 GCA_050290125.1 Robiginitalea sp. | reverse complement strand
CGAACAAATGCCCGTGATTGTGATTGCCACCAAGAAGGGGCATTATGAAAAGGTGGTCAGCAATATCCAGGAGATCAAATCCCGGAAAGGTAAGATCATCGCCGTCGTCACCGAAGGCGACGAGCAGGTGCGGGACCTGGCGGATCACGTGGTGGAAGTACCGGAATGCTCCGAAAGCCTTTCGCCACTGCTTACGACCATTCCACTCCAATTGCTATCCTATCACATAGCCGTCATGCGCGGATGTAATGTGGACCAGCCGCGGAACCTGGCCAAGTCGGTTACCGTAGAGTAACCATCGGCCAACAGGAGGTTCAGGGCCGGAATCCTTATCCGCTGAACAGCTTTGAAACTTGCCCCGGGGTTGTAGGAAAAAAGCACGTATTTCCCAGATACTATGCATGCATAATTTCTCTGATTTTTAGTTAAGCGTCTGAAAATTTTGGTATCTTGGCCAGTAAACGCTAAACTAAACGAATGAGAACACTTTTGTATGTGTCCCTCTTCCTGATGGGATTGGGCACTTATGCCCAGACAACGGTGTCGGGTACGGTTACTGATGATGGAGGGGAACCGGTTCCCGGAGCCAATATTGTGATTGTTGGCAAAGCGATTGGGACTACATCGGACTTTGATGGGAATTTTATGCTGGAGACTACCGAGGCCCCGCCTTTTGAGCTCCGGATTACCAGTATCGGTTACAGTGAAACCGTGGTGGCGGTTTCTTCAAGCGGCCAGTCCCTGGCCATAACCCTCTCGGAAACCCAAACCTTTCTCGACGAGGTGGTTATCTCCGCTTCCCGGACGCCTGAACGAATATTTGAATCCCCGGTTTCCGTGGAGCGTTTTGGCCTGCAGCAAATTGCTTCGACCTCAGCGCCATCCTTTTACGATGGTTTGCAAAACCTGAAGGGAGTGGACATCAACACGAACAGCCTTACGTTCCAATCCATCAACACCCGTGGTTTTGCCACATTCGCCAACACGCGCTTCATGCAACTGGTGGACGGGATGGACAATACCGCACCCGGGCTCAACTTCGTGCTCGGAAACCTGGTGGGGATGTCCGAGTTGGAAGTGCAGAGCGTGGAGATCCTGCCAGGGGCCTCCTCTGCCCTCTACGGGGCGGGTGCCTTCAACGGGATCCTGTTCATGCGCAGCAAGAACCCTTTCGATTTCCAGGGGATCAGCGCCTATATGAAAACCGGGTTTACCCAACAAGATGCCGCGGGCAGCAATGCCTATTACGACTTCGGGATCCGCATGGCGCACGCCTTCAGCGACAAACTGGCCGGAAAGGTGAATATATCCTTCCTACAGGGCGAGGACTGGCACGCCAACAGTACGGCAGACCTTTTGAACCCCGGACGCACGCGGGAGCACCCCGCCTACGACGGACTGAACGTATACGGCGATGAGGTAAGCACCTTGCTGAATTTTGATGCAGCGGCCGGACTGCCTTCCGGTACGGTTGGCTCTGCCGTGGTTTCCCGTACAGGCTATGCCGAAGCGGACCTGATGAATTACGGGGCGCAGAGCGTTAAGACCGACTTTTCCCTGCATTACCGCCCCTTTGGGAATGATTTTGAGATGATCTACAACGGCCGGATCGGGCGTGGGAATACCATCTATCAGGGCGCTAACCGGTACGGCGTGAGGGATTTTGTGCTCCAGCAACACCGGATCGAATTGCGCAACAACAACTTCTTCCTGCGGGGCTATATCACCTCGGAAAGCGCCGGGAATTCCTATGATTCGCGTTTTGCTGCCATTAACGTCAACCGGCGCTGGAAGTCCGATACGCAGTGGTTTACCGACTATGCGACCACCTTTATCGGCGCCCGCCTGGGCGTTGGGACAGGAGTGCAGTTGGATGAGGATACGGCGCACGCCCTGGCGCGGCAGGCGGCCGACCAGGGACGTTATGTACCCGGAACGCCACAGTTCCGCAATGCTTTTAACAGCGTGATCGCGGATGGCGACCTTACAACCGGGGCCAAGTTTATAGACAACACCAAGTTCCGGCACGTGGATGCCAACTACAACTTCAGCCACATTACCTCCGAATTTGCGGACATCCAGGTAGGGGCGTCCTTCAGGGAGTACGAACTGAATTCCAGCGGCACCATTTTCACCGACTACGACGGCCCAATCACCTACAAAGAGGTGGGAGCCTATATGCAGCTGCAGAAGAAATTCATGGACGAACGGCTAAAGTTCACCGGTTCGGTGCGCTATGACAAGAACGAGTTCTTTGACGGTTTCTTCTCCCCGCGTGCTTCCCTGCTGGCCATCCTGGGCCCGCAGCGCAACCACAACGTACGCGTATCCGTGCAGCAAGGCTTCCGGAATCCGACTACCCAGGACCTGTTTATCGGCCTGAACGCCGGCCGGGCCATCCTGGTGGGATCCGCACCCGACAACCTGGACCGCGACGTGCGGACCTTCCCGGTTAGCGAATCAGGGCAAGCGGTCACTGGCAGCCCGACGGCTACGATCGTAGGCCGGGCGGCATATGAGAACGCATTTTCCCTGGCGTCCGTAACCGCCGGCGCCCCCGAAGCAGTTGAAACCCCAATTGTCCAGCCCGAACAGGTTACGGCTTATGAGGCGGGTTATCGCGGGCAGATGGGCAAACTTGCCATCGATATCAGCGGGTATTACAACCGCTACCAGGATTTTATCTCCAACACCACGGTGGTCGTCCCCTTCTACGGGGAGGCCGGTGACGGCGGCCTTTCGCTGCTGGCCCTGCAAAACGGGGATTTCTTTGCCTACCAAAACTATACGAATTCACAGGTGGATATTGAATCCTATGGGGTGACCGTTGGCGTGGATGCCAAGGTGCTGGGGAATTTTGACATCGGGGCGAGTTACACCTATACCGAGCAGGATTTTAACCAGGCGGCTTTCCCGGATTTCCGAACCAATTTCAACTCCCCGAACCATAAGGTAAAGGCTTCCTTCGGAAACACCGAGCTCTTCGAGAATTTTGGCTTTAACGTGAATTACCGCTGGAGCGATACCTATTTCTGGCAGGCGACCTTTGCCGACGGGCAGATCCCGTCCTACAGCGTATTGGACGCCCAGATCAATTATTCGGTGCCCTCCATCAAATCCGTTTTCAAGGTGGGCGGCTCCAACATCCTGGGTGAGGAGTATTTCTCCGCCATCGGGACCGGGGCGGTCGGGTCGATCTTCTACGTCTCCTGGACGGTGAATCCGTAACGGACCTCATTTGAAAAAAGCGTCGGGAAACCGGCGCTTTTTTATTGAACTCATTTCCACTTTTTCAATTGGCTGCAAATTGAATTTTTGCACCCGCTTTTTGCCTTTTTTCTTTGGCGTAGCGCTGCTATGCCATTCAAAAAAAACCTTCAACCGGTCGCAAAACTTCTAATTTTCGCTTCAATCAAAAAAGTGGAAATGAGTTCGCCAAAAATGCCGTGTTTCCGTTCCTTTTTTTAAGGGAAAAGCATATCTTTGCAGCCGAAAAAACAGAGCCTTACAATACTAAGCAGCTAAATAAAACGCAATGGCAAAGCACATAGGTAAAGTAGCCCAGATCATCGGACCCGTCATCGACGTAGAATTCCCTTCGGAAGCCGACCTACCAAAAATCTACGATTCCCTGGAGATTAAGCGGGAAGACGGATCCACCCTGGTACTGGAAGTGCAGTCCCACATCGGGGAGAACGCAGTACGTTCCATTTCCATGGACTCTACCGACGGACTGGGCCGCGGAACCGAAGTGGTTGCTACCGGAGCAGCCATTCAGATGCCGATCGGGGACGCCGTTTACGGCCGTCTCTTCAATGTTATCGGCGATGCCATCGACGGCTTGGGTAACCTGCCCAAGACCGGAGACAACGGCCTGCCCATCCACCGGGAAGCCCCTAAATTCGAAGATCTTTCCACCTCTACCGAAGTGCTCTTTACCGGGATCAAGGTGATCGACCTGATCGAGCCATATGCCAAAGGGGGTAAGATCGGATTGTTCGGAGGAGCCGGCGTTGGTAAGACGGTATTGATCCAGGAACTGATCAACAACATTGCGAAAGGACACGGAGGTCTTTCCGTATTTGCCGGTGTGGGCGAACGGACAAGGGAAGGGAACGACCTGCTGCGCGAGATGCTGGAATCCGGCATTATCAAATACGGGGACGATTTCCTGCATTCCATGGAAGAAGGGGGATGGGACCTGACCAAAGTTGACAAAAAAGCACTGAAGGAATCCAAGGCCACCTTTGTGTTCGGCCAGATGAACGAGCCTCCCGGAGCGCGTGCCCGCGTTGCCCTTTCCGGTCTTACCATCGCCGAATACTTCCGCGACGGGGCGGGAGAAGGCCAGGGCAAGGACGTACTTTTCTTCGTGGACAATATCTTCCGGTTTACGCAGGCCGGATCCGAGGTGTCCGCCCTGCTGGGCCGGATGCCTTCAGCGGTGGGATACCAGCCTACGCTGGCCACCGAAATGGGCGCAATGCAAGAGCGGATCACATCGACCAAACGCGGATCCATTACTTCGGTACAAGCGGTATACGTACCGGCGGATGACCTTACCGACCCGGCGCCTGCAACTACTTTTGCCCACTTGGACGCTACCACTGTACTATCCAGGAAAATTGCCGAGTTGGGGATCTACCCTGCGGTGGACCCGCTGGATTCAACCTCCCGGATCCTCACCGCGGAGATCCTCGGGAAGGAACACTACGACTGCGCCCAGCGCGTCAAGGAGCTGCTGCAACGCTATAAAGAGCTGCAGGACATCATCGCCATCCTTGGGATGGAGGAACTCTCGGAAGAAGATAAACTGGCCGTTGCGCGCGCCCGCCGGGTTCAGCGCTTCCTTTCCCAGCCGTTCCACGTGGCCGAGCAGTTTACTGGTATCCCCGGCGTATTCGTGGATATCAAAGAAACAATCAAAGGCTTTAACATGATCATGGAAGGGGAGCTGGACCACCTGCCGGAGTCTGCCTTTAACCTGAAGGGTACCATTGAGGAAGCCATCGAAGCCGGTGAGAAAATGCTGGCGGAAGCCTGATATAATTAAACGTATCCGGCTCAATGGCTGGCTGCGATCAAAAACTCTTATCGAATGCATTTAGAGATCGTTACCCCGGAAGCCACTTTGTTCTCAGGCGACGTAACCTCGGTAACCGTACCGGGGATCAACGGGGAATTCCAGATGCTGGAGAATCACGCACCCATTGTCTCCCTGCTGCAGGAAGGCCAGGTTAAGATTGCCGGCCACCTGAACATCGAGGAGGAGTTTGCCGGACGCTTCAGCCAGAGCGCTGACGGGAAAACGGTATTGCCGATCCGCAGTGGCACCGTGGAACTCAAGAACAATAAAGTGATCGTACTGGCGGATTAATACCCGCTTCACCTAAACCGAATAAGCCCGCTGACGCGGGCTTTTTTTATTCCCAAACGATTACCTCCCAGGGTACGCCATCCTCTTGCCGTTGCAACAGTATTTGAAAACCGATGGCCAGATGGGCCTGGAGGGAATGCTCGTTGGCAGACGCAACTTCCGTAACCAGGGGCAGGGGCGCGCATTGTTCCCTGAGTCGCTCGTATATTCCCCGGAAATGCCCTTGACGCCGGTAATCGCGATGGATGCAGATCTGTCCCATCACCCGATAGTCGGTAGCTTCCGGGCGGTGCGCCTCATAGGCGTCAAACATCCCGGACAATGCCGGGACCAGGGATTTGAGGCGCGGATGCAGGCAGAGCGCATACCCGGCCAGTTGCCCTCCGGCCATGGCCACCACCTGCGGACAGGCCCGATGCATTTCGCGCAGCATGTCAAGGGTATGGGTAAGGGTAACAAAGCCCTCCTCCAGCATTTCCCGTTCGCTGAGCTGCCCCGGCTGGTTTGCGTGCTGCAGGTCGAGGATTTGCAGCAGTTCTGTCTCGCTCTGAGCGGGTCTGTAACGGACGGGAGTTGTCTTCATTTTGCAGCGGATTCACACCTTGACTAAGGTACGCTATCCCCCGGGATATGCTACCTTTGCCCCATGCGGAAACTGCCTGAAAAACTTGCGGCGAAGCTTCGGAAACGGGAGCAGGATGGGAACCTGAGAAAGTTGTACGCCCCTTGGGGCGGTGTGGATTTTGCATCGAACGACTATTTGGGGATGGCGCGCTTTCCCCCTCCGTCCATGCGAAATCTACCGAAGGATCTTCCCGCAGGCAGTACTGGATCCCGTTTATTGAGCGGCAACCACCGATATTTTCAGGAAGCGGAAGCCGCCATCGCTGACTTCCACGGATCCGAAGCGGCCCTTATTTATAATTCGGGATATGACGCCAATGTGGGGCTGTTGGCCGCCCTGGCACAGAGAAATGACGTGGTCTTTTACGACCAGGCCGTGCACGCCAGCATCCGGGATGGCCTGATCCTGAGTGGGGCACGAACCTATAGTTATGCGCATAACGACCTGGATGCGCTTGTGAAGCGGGCGGAGGTGGTCTTTCGGGAAGGCAGGCCCCGGGATGCCGAGGTTTACGTGGTATCGGAGACCGTTTTTTCCATGGACGGCGACGGTGCGGATCTCCCGGTCCTGGCCGAGTATTGTCAGCGCGAGGGGTTCCGTCTTATCTTGGACGAGGCGCATGCCGCAGGCGTTCTGGGGCCGGACGGACGGGGAGCGGTAGTGGCGGCGGAGCTGCAGGAAGCCGTATTTGCGCGGGTGGTCACCTTCGGGAAAGCCATGGGATGCCATGGGGCTGCGGTCTTGTGCACCCCTCAGTTGCGGGAGTACTTGTTGAATTTCAGCCGAAGCCTTATCTATACCACGGCGCTCCCTCCGCATAGCGTGGCCGCTATTCAAGGTGTGTATTCTTTCTTGGCGAGTGAAGAAGGAAGGCAGCGCCTGGGCCGGCTACAAACCAATATCCGGGCATTCAGGGAGCAGTTGGAGCAGCGCGGCCTTAAGGGTCATTTTAGCCCGGCTTCCGCGGCTATTTTCAGTTTCAGAGCCGGGAGCAATGATGCAGCCAGGCACCTGGCAGCAGAGCTGCAGGAGGCCGGATACGATTTGAAGCCAATCTTGTCCCCCACGGTACCCAAAGGGCAGGAGTGCCTGAGGTTTTGCTTGCACAGCTTTAATTCCGAGTCAGAAATCAAGGGGGTTTTAAGTATCTTGGAACAACAGAAAAACAGCTTTGTATCGTGAATCCCAGATTTCAGACCCTGGAAGCCTTTGAGTTGCTGGCCGATGCGGAATTGCTTCGGATCAAATTGGAATCCGAAGGCATCCCGGTAATCCTCAAGGACGCCAATATCATGCAGGCGGAACCCTTTTTAGCTGCGGCCACAGGCGGGGTTAAGGTACAGGTTCACGCAGAGGACCTGGAACGGGCCGAGGCAATCTATCTGGAATTCAAGCGTTTCGCCTTGGATAAGGAGGGGAATCCGGTGATTTGCCCGAATTGCAAATCCACCCGCAGCGAGCGTTTTTTCAAACGCGATAAACTCCTATACCGGCTATTCCCCTTCCTGGAATCCCCCAAATACAAATGTCATAACTGTGGCATGATCACCCGACAGGACTGATGCAACGAGTTTTTGTAACCGGAATTTCCACCGAGGTGGGCAAGACCCTGGTGGCGGCCATTCTTACCGAGGCCCTTGCCGCAGATTACTGGAAACCGGTACAGGCAGGGGACCTGGACCATACGGACAGCCATAAGGTGGCTCTATGGGTCAGCAACGAAACCACATCCATCCACCCGAGCGCCTATTCCCTCACTCAGCCGATGAGCCCTCATGCGGCGGCAGAACGGGATGGGATCGAGATTGATCTGACCCGGATCCAGGCTCCCGAGACCGGGAATGCCCTGGTAATTGAAGGGGCCGGAGGACTGCTCGTACCACTCAATGATCGCGATACCATCCTGGACCTGATCCGTCCGGAGTACAAGGTAGTAGTGGTTTCCCGGCATTATCTCGGCAGCATCAACCACAGCCTGTTAACCCTGGAAGCGTTGCAAACCCGTGGGTTCAGCCCGTATCTGATCTTTAACGGGGACGCCAACCCGGACACCGAGAACATCATTGCCTCCAGGACGGGAGTCCCGGTTCTCGGGCGAATTCCCCCGCTCGGGAGTATTGACAGGCCTTCGGTGCGACGTCAGGCAGAGGCATTAAAGCCGGCCTTACGGGCTTATAACTTTCTGTAAATCTCCGCCCGCCCAATGACCGTATCCTTGCGGTAATAGGCCTCCAGGTAGCTGCGCACCAGGGCGTTTTCCAGGGTAAAGTCCTTATCGAACACCGATTTTCCCTGTCGGGTGACAACGATCTCCGGACGCCAGCGACCGAGTAAATATTCCAGTTCTGCCTCTGGGGTGCCCCGGTTTACCGGCATGAACGGATACAATTCGGAACGCGTGATATTACTTGGATGGGTAGCCGCGGGGGAAGGGGGTTGACGGTCCAGGAACCAGTATCCTATATGGTATTCCAGGAATAAGACCTTGCCGGTCTTTTGACTTTCTGCGTTCAGGTAATCCGGTACGTCCACCCCTTCCCCGTTATACAGCCTGCCGTGCGAGGCATAATTACGGGCGACGTTTGCATATTCCAGATAGGACTCCACTGGCGCCAGCACGAGCAGCAAGGGAACCAAACCGATAAAAACGCTGAGCCCTGCAGGCCAGGCCCGCTGTAGGGCGCCAAATAACAGGATCAGGAAAAAGGGATAGAATTGCAGCAGGTAATGCCCGTTCAATTTACCGCCCGCAACAAAGCTGAGCAGAATTCCTATCACCAGGACTAACAGCAGGCGTTCATTGGGATTTTGACGGTCCACCCACCGCCTGATCAGTCCCCAAAGCAACAAGCCGGCTATGATCGCGTAAAAAGGCAGGTGCTTCCACCCGGCGCCTTCCTGCGTGCCGGAATACGCCAAAGGGGCCTTTACCACGGCGTCCCACCAAAGCCGGCCCTGGTCCTGGAGCAAATAGGGTACTGCAGAGGCCAGGATGCACAGGGTGCCACCCAACACCAGAAGCCCCAGTTGGGTCCACTTTTTTCTATCGCTTCCTGCGGTGAATGCCAAATAGGCTCCCAGCAGCAATAAGGCAACCGACAGATTGCTTTTGCACAATACCGACAACCCCATGCCCACACCGGCAAGGAAATAGCTCCGGGGGAGGGGTGTGCGGATCACCAGGTAGACGGAAGGGATCAGGAAGGCCAGCCCGAGGTGTTCCGACATAACGCCCTGGACACTGTTAAAGAGGCTCATTACGAGCATGCAGCAGAATCCGGCCGCCAGGCCCGCTGCCTTCCCGTAAAGCTGCTGGCCGGTCCGGTAGGTGTAGAAGGCGATTAAAGTAACCGCCAGCCAGCCCATGGCCCGTATGGCGATCATGCTCTTTCCGAACAGCCATATGGGGGCCGCAAACAGGAAGAACAGCACGGGGGGCTTCAGGTCCCATAATTCTGTATAGGGCAACTGTCCGTCCACCAGGGACTGCGCCACCAGGATAAACGTGCTTTCGTCCCGGTCAATGTAATCGCGGAAGAAGAAGGGCAACCGCAGGAAAAACGAGGCGGCGAGGAACAAGAACAGCAACCCGCGGTCCGAGAAACGCAGGAGCTGGTTCCGGGTTCGTGGAATGAACGCTTCCCGCATCGGGCTAGTGGTGATTATTTCTCATCTTTGCAAGATAGAAAATTAAACAGGCGTTTTGCAGCAACTCAGCCAACGGGACCAACGCCACATCTGGCATCCGCTTACGCAGCACAAGACCCATCCGGAGGTAATGCCCATTGCCCGTGCCAATGGGATATTTCTCTATGATTCGGACGGTAAGCGGTATATCGACGCCATCTCTTCCTGGTACACCACTGTCTACGGCCACTGCCATCCGCAGATCACCGGCAGGGTAGCGGAGCAGATGCAGCGCCTGGACCAGGTGGTCTTCAGCGGTTTTACACACGAACCCGCCGTGGTATTGGCTGAGGAACTTTGCAAAATACTACCACAGGGCCAGGAAAAGGTCTTCTTTTCGGATAACGGCTCAACGGCAGTGGAAGTGGCGTTGAAAATCTCCCTGCAGTACCATTTCAACCGCGGGAAGCGACGCCCCGTGCTGCTTGCCTTTGAGGAAGGCTTCCACGGGGATACCTTTGGCGCTATGTCGGTATCGGGACTCTCCGTTTACAACGGCCCTTTCGGCGACTTCAGCCTGGAAGTGAAGCGCATTCCCGTCCCGAGGGAGTCCCATCCTGCGGAGATCCTTTCGCAATTGGACGAATTGCTGAGCCAAAACGATGTAGCGGCCTTTATTTACGAACCCCTGGTGCAGGGAGCGGCCGCCATGAAAACCCACCATGCCGAAGGCCTGAATACCATCCTCAGGCTGTTAAGGGAACGGGGGGTCCTGCTCATTGCGGATGAGGTGATGACGGGATTCGGAAAGACCGGGACCCATTTCGCTTCCGAACAACTGCAGGAACAGCCAGACCTGATCTGCCTTTCAAAAGCGCTTACCGCCGGCTTGTTGCCGATGGGGGTCACCACTTGCACGAAGGAAGTTTTCGAGGCCTTTTACAGCGATGAAACGGCCAAGGGCTTCTTCCATGGCCATACCTATACCGCCAACCCGCTGGCCTGTACCGCAGCCCTGGCCGGATTGGAGTTGCTCCGGTCCGAAGCCATACGGGAGGGGATCCGAAGCATTTCGGAGGCCCACAAGGCTTTCCGGCAACGCATACAATCGCACCCGGCCCTGAAGGAAAGCCGCCAATGCGGGGTGATCCTGGCCCTGGATCTGCAAACCCGGGCGGATCGCTATGGGGATTTCCGGGACCGCATGTATCGCTTCTTTATGGATCGGGGCATCTACCTGAGGCCCCTGGGGAATACGGTGTATATCCTGCCGCCCTATGTGATCGGGGAAGACGACTTGGAACATTTGTACAAGGGTCTGGAGGCCGCAATGGATTTCGCAACTTAAATGGACAGAACGCTGGAACCGATTTCCATCACCGGATTGGGCGCCTTTTCGATGCTGGGGACCGATTTTGAGTCGGTCTGCCGGGCGTATGCCGAACCGGGCCATTGCCTGTCCCGTAGGCAAATCGGCAAAGAAGCAGTCTGGGCAGGGGCCATCCCCGAAGGGCTTCGTGAGCGCCTGGACCGCCTAAAACAGGAACGTTCCGATTACCGTCAACTGGATGACAGCGTCTTGTTCGCCATCCTGGCCTCCCGGGAAGCCATAAAGGCGGCGGGCTGGGGTAAGGGAGACGACCTTGGGATCAACATCGGATCTTCCAGGGGGGCTACCGGGCACACCGAAGCCTACCACAGGGAATTCCTGGAAACGGGGCGCGTGCCTTCCCTGGCCTCCCCTGGCAGTACGCTCGGAAACATTTCCTCGTGGGTAGCCCAGGACCTGGGCAGCAGGGGCCCGGAACTGTCGCATTCCATTACCTGCTCCACCGCCCTGCATGCTGTGTTGAACGCGATGGCCTGGCTGCGGTCCGGAATGGCGGAACGTATGCTGGCCGGAGGCAGCGAAGCGCCGCTGACCCCATTTACGGTGGCCCAGATGCAAGCCCTGAGAATTTACAGCCGCGAGACCGGGGAGTACCCGTGCAGGGCCCTTGACCCAACTATGGACAAGAATAGCCTGGTCCTCGGGGAAGGCGCAGCTTCGGCCTGCCTGGAGCCCGGGGTCGGGGACCGGACCCTGGCGGTAATCCGGGGGGCCGGATATGCCACGGAGCCACTTACCCATGCCGTTTCGCTTTCTGCACAGGCGAGTTGCCTGCAAGCTTCCATGAAGATGGCGATTGGGAGCATATCGCCTTCCGAGGTAGACGCAGTAGTGATGCATGCCCCGGGGACGATCAAAGGAGACCGGGCAGAGCGCAACGCTGTTCGTCACGTCTTTGGCGAGGCCAAACCCGTGCTCACCACTACCAAGTGGAAGACCGGTCACAGCTTCGGGGCTTCCGGCATGTTCAGCCTTGAGCTGGCGGTGTGTATGCTCCAAAGCCGTCGCCCCATCCTGCCGCCTTACCTGAGGCAGGAATCCGGTTCAGGGCCTATCCGGCGGGTGCTGGTTAATGCCGTGGGATTCGGGGGCAATGCGGTGAGTATCCTGCTGGAAGGCCCGGAAGATTGACGGCCCGGGTTGGCCGTTACGAGGCGAAAGGCTATTTTTGATCCATCCTTACACCACAACCTTATGAGTGAAATCCGCAATAACTGGACTTCAGAAGAGATCCTGGAGCTTTACAACCAACCCTTGATGGATTTGTTGTACCAGGCCGCCGGGATTCACCGGATATACCACAACCCGAACACCGTACAGGTTTCCACCCTCTTGTCCATCAAGACCGGGGGTTGTCCCGAGGACTGCGGATATTGCCCGCAGGCGGCGCGCTACCACACCGATGTGGAAGGCAACGACCTGATGAGCGTTTCCCAGGTTAAGGCCCAGGCGCTTCGGGCGAGGGAGGCCGGTAGCTCCCGCGTTTGTATGGGAGCCGCCTGGCGGAACGTTAAGGACGGTCCCGAGTTTGACCAGGTACTGGAAATGGTCCGCACCATCAACAAGCTGGATATGGAGGTTTGTTGTACGCTGGGCATGCTCACGGAAAACCAGGCCAGGCGCCTGGCTGAGGCAGGCCTCTATGCCTACAATCACAATTTGGATACTTCGGAAGACTACTATAAGGATGTGATCTCCACCCGGGCTTATGAGGACCGCATGGAAACCATCGGCAACGTCCGCAAGACCAATGTAACGGTCTGCAGCGGGGGCATCATCGGAATGGGTGAGAGCCAGAAGGACCGGGCGGGAATGCTGGTGGCACTCAGCACGCTCAGCCCGCAACCGGAATCCGTCCCGATCAATGCCCTGGTGGCCGTACCCGGTACGCCCATGGAGGATATGGAACCGGTTTCCATCTGGGAAATGGTGCGGATGGTGGCCACAACCCGCATCGTCATGCCCCAGACCCAGGTCCGGCTTTCCGCCGGCCGTACGGAAATGAGTCCGGAGGGGCAGGCCCTTTGCTTCTTTGCAGGAGCGAACTCCATATTCGCAGGGGACAAATTGCTGACCACCCCAAACCCGGATGTGAACGAAGACATGGAGCTATTCCGACAGCTCGGCCTGGAACCTCAGAAGCCCTTTGCCAAGAAGGCCCAGCCCCAGACGGTGGAAGCTGCCGAATCACAGCTGGCGCCGCTGGGCGAGAAACCCCGCTGGACACGGCCCGGGCATCGGATCGAACGCAACGAAAAGGCGCGTAAAGGCAGCACCGGCGTCGCGGATTCCTGAACAAACTGGAGTAGGCGTATCTAAGGAGGTTTCTTACCTTTATCCATCAATCTAAAATTCGGACAGTGTACTTACAGGATGTACCCAGGGTGCCTTCGCTCTCCAAGGAAGCTTTCCTGAACGATTACTTCAAGCCGCAGCGACCCGTGGTGTTTGAAAAGGCCATCGAGGACTGGCCCGCATTCCAGAAGTGGGATTTCGGCTATATGCGCGATGTGGCCGGGGAGATAGAAGTACCGCTCTACGACGATCGCCCGGTAGACTACAAGGAAGGCTTTAATGAACCGCATGCCCGTATGCGGATGAATGATTATATAGACCTGTTGGAGCGCGAACCCACGCGTTACCGGATCTTTCTTTGGAACATCCTCAAAGAGGTCCCCCAGTTGCAGGCCGACTTCACTTATCCGGATTTCGGGCTCAAAATGATGAAGAGCCTGCCCATGCTGTTCTTTGGCGGACAGGACTCCTATACCTTCATGCATTACGATATCGACCTGGCCAATATTTTTCATTTCCATTTTCAGGGAAAGAAGGAGTGCATCCTTTTCTCCCAAAGTGAGAACAAATTCCTATACAAGGTCCCGCACTCGTTGATCACCCATGAAAGCATCGATTTTTCGGGCCCTGACCTGAGCAAGTGGCCTGCTTTGCGGTATGTGACCGGTTACCGCGCGGAGCTCGGGCACGGAGAGGTGCTTTACATTCCGGAGGGGTATTGGCACTATATGCGATACCTGACCCCGGGGTTCTCCATGAGCCTCCGGGCCATTGCCAGGAATCCTCGCAACCTGGGCCGGGCAATTTACAACATCTTCATCATGCGTCACTACGACAATCTGATGCGCAAATTCAAAGGACAACAATGGATTGACTGGAAGAACCACCGGGCCATTGAGCGTACCCACCGCCGCTTACACGTAACCGGCAAAGAAGATTAGTCGCCACCGGTCAGCGACCGGACCGCATCCAGGATCAGTTCCTGCTCCCACCCCCGGTAGTATAAGTAACGGTACAGCTTTTCCCGCTGCCGCTCTTTCGGTTCCTTCCCCAGGCTTCTCATGCGAGCCGCCGCCAATTCCTCAAAGGTCTTAAGGTAGGCCTTAGGATCAATGGCATCCAGGGCTTTTTGAATGAGGTAAGGCGAGATGTCCCGCTGACGGAGTTCCTGCCGGATGCGGATCCTGCCCCATTTTTTATGGTTGAATTTCCCCCTGGCAAAGGCCAGTGCAAAACGCTCTTCATTCAGGAACCCCTGCTCGATCAGGTGCACGACGATGGTATCCGCCGCCTGGGGGATCATCCCCATGGACCTCAGCTTGGCGGACACTTCGCTGTGGCAGCGTTCCTGATAGGCGCAGTAACGCTCCAAACGGCGGGTAGCTTCTTCCAGGGTGTAGGATTTTCGGCCGAAATTATTCAC